>CAYOGU010000392.1:0-2911 GCA_964403345.1 uncultured Syntrophus sp.
CAGGGCCTCCTCCGCACGCCTCCGCTCGGCAATGAAACGGGCCTGCTGGACATTCTGATAGGCTGTCGTGGACAGTTGCTTGGCCAGAGTGAAGAGCGCTTGAGCGATCTTTTCGAACTGCTCCCTCGGCATGGTGGGCACTTCTCTGAACGCTTCCATGAAAGCCGTCTCGTCCACCCCGAGTTCGTGGGCATAGGCCTGCATCTGATCTTCAGTCTGGGTTTCGTCGCGCACCTGCCCGATCAGCCAGTTGGCGATGTGACGGCCGCCCACCATGATGCTGGCCCCGGCATTCCACAACCCCGCGCTCAGGCAAGACTGCACGATGATCCCGCCCGGGTGCTGGCCGATCTTGGCGTCCGATTCCGCGCATTTCAGGCGGCCCTTTTCGGTCTTGCGTATGAACTCCCGGCATAAATAGGTAAAATTGCTCGGGGCGGTGATGGGCGTTCCATCGGGACGCGTGATGAGGGACGCCACACCCGTGGCCTTGGCGAAGTCATCCTGAATGCGCTGGATTTCCTTGATGTCGAACAGCTCTTCAAAGGCGATGGCACCGCCTTCCATCGGCTGTGTCAGCGCGACGATCCGCCTTTGAATGGCTTCTTCCGTACGCTTGCGTTCCGTGATGTCGCGGTCGAAGCCGATGGCGTGAAAACGGCCCTTGTATTCAAAGTAGGCGGTGGTCACCTCGACCGGGAAAACCCGTCCGTCCTTGGCGCGGTGATGGCTCTCGAAAGTCACCCTGCCGTGCTTTTTGAGATTGATCTTGTGCTGCTCCCACGCCTCGGCGGGAAAGTTGGGATCGATCTCGGACAGCTTCATCTTCATGATCTCCTCCCGCGAGTAGCCCAGGGAGGCGCAGGCCGCGTCGTTGGCATAGATCAGATTGCCCTGATCGTCTGCCCAGAGGATGTTGTCGGGCGCCTGATCCATGGCAAACTTGGTGACGAACAGGGCCTCCTCGAGGTGTTGCCGCTCGGCGATGACGCGCATCTGCTGGACGTTCTGATAGGCGCTGCTGGATAGCTGGTTGGCGATGGTGAAGAGCGATTGGGCGATCTGCTCGAACTTCTCCCTCGGCATGAACGGGACTTCCAAAAATGCCTTCAGGAAGGCCTCCTCGTCTGCGCCGAGCTCGCGGGCGTAGGCCCGCATCTGCTCTTCGGTCTGGGTTTCGTCGCGCACCTGTCCGATCAGCCAGTTGGCAATGTGACGGCCACCCACCATGATGCTGGCCCCGGCCTTCCACAACCTTGCGCTCGGACAGGTCTTCACGATGGGGCCATAGGAATTGCACCCTCTGACGGTGGCGTCCGATATGGCGCAGTACCGGCGGCCTTTTTCGGTCTTGCGCACCATCCCGCTGCAAAAAAAGGTAAAGTTGCTCGGGGCGGTGATGGGCGTTCCATCGGGACGCACGATGACGGAGGCCACCCCGGTGGCCCTTGCGAAATCGTCCTGGATCCGCTGGATTTCCTTGATGTTGAATAACTCTTCAAAGGCGATCGGACCGCCTTCCATCGGTTGCGTCAGCGTAACCAGCCGCTTCTGGAGCATCCCTTCCAGTTGCTTGCGATGGGTGATGTTGCGGTCGAAGGCCACGCCGACGAAATGACCCTTGTATTCGAAGTAATTGGTGGTCACCTCGACGGGGAAGATCTGTCCGTTCTTGGTGCGGTGGCGGCTTTCGAAGGTCATGCGGCCATGCTTTTTGAGGTTAATCTTGTGCTGCTCCCATCCCTCGGCGGGAAAGTCCGGATCGACCTCGAATATCGTCATCCTGAGCAGTTCCTTCCGGGTGTAGCCCAAGGAAGCACAGGCTGCGTCGTTGGCGTAGATCAACTCGCCCTGATCGCCTACCCAGAGGACGCTGTCAGGCGCCTGATCCATGGCGAACCGGGACATGAGCAGGGTCTCCTCGATCTGTTTGCGGGCGGTGATGTCCGTTGCGAAGCCCTGGTAACAGTCGATATGCCCGTCCGGCCCTCGGACGGCCCGGACATTGAGGGAGACCCAGAATGTCGATCCGTCCCTCCGAAGCATCCGGCATTCGTGGTCGGCCACCTGATCGTGTATTTCCAGGAGCCGCCGGATTTCCATTCTGTCGGAGGGATCGGCGTAGAGCTGGCCGGCGATATCCTTGATGGAACGGACCATCTGCTCGGGGCTGTCATAACCGATGAGTCTTGCCATGGCGGGGTTCACAGAGCGAAAGCGACCGTCGGGTGTGGTGACGAAGACGCCCACAGGGGCGTTCATCAGAAGGTCATGATATTCCTTGAGGCTGGGTTGGCCGGTGCGGGATCTTCTTTTGATGGGAGGCGTGGTCCGAGGCATGGTCGACTCCATTTTCACTCCGGGGTGGGTGACATCCCCTGAGGAAGGCAACGAACAACAGCCAATCCACGGCTGGTAGTGAAAAAAGGCTGCGCTCCCATCGTTCCTGCGATGACAGTACAAAAAGTCATAATGACTCTAACTTTATAACATAAAACAGGGCCGTTGTCGAAAAAATGGAAGGGCCCTCCGGGGTACCCGGGATTTTCTCCATGACCTTTGGGCCCTTGTCCGGAAAGGGGGGGATGGGCTCGATTAAGGTGGCGGTATTATGCTTTTGCCCTCCCATGGGGTCGTGCTATCGTCCCATCAAAGCAGCGGCCTGAGTTCAAGAGGTGGCGGTCACCGCAGGCCGACTCGAAATGCCGTGCGGCGGCAGGCTGCGTTCGTTTTGCCGAGAGGCCCGGCCGGTTGTTGCGGCGGACACGGGGCAGGGATGAAAATTTCGATAGAAGGATAGACTGTATGATCAAGATCATGCCGTGCCTGGACATGAAGAACGGACGGGTGGTCAAGGGGATTCATTTCGTCGATATCCGGGATGCCGGAGATCCGGTGGAGAATGCCTCCC
>CAYOGU010000393.1:0-2905 GCA_964403345.1 uncultured Syntrophus sp.
CCTTCGGGGAGCGGAAGATGATGGATACGGCTAAGAACCTCCTCATCAAGGAGATCTCGGTGGCCAGCAACGCCGAGGAGACCAAGGTGGAAGAGGATCTGAAGATGATCTTCACCGTGCAGTGACCCTCCTGCACCTTTCCCATCCGTTCTGACCTTTGTGCCGGGAAAAGGGGATGTCCCGTCCGGACCGATAGAGGCCGGACAGGGGCCCTTTCCGAGGCAGTGGGATACCGCAACAAGAATAGACGACAGGAAAGGAGGTGAGTGCGCTTGATCGTGAGAACGATCCTGATCTTGGCCTGTTCGGCAAGTGGTTATTCGATCGCCTACCACAGCTATGACCGGTGGTGGCAATGGATTATCGGATTAATCTTAGGTGTTTTAATTGCCCTGTTTGTCATCCAGATCGAACGGGCCATCCGCAAGGTTTCGCTCCGGGTCATCCTGGGCGGCGTGGTGGGGATGATCATCGGCCTGTTGATCGCCTTCCTTCTGGCCTACGGGCTGAGTTTCGTCAGCAACATCATGGAAAAGAGGCAGGTCGTCCCCTGGATCTACGCCCTGCTGACTGGGATCATGGGCTATCTGGGGCTTGTCCTGGGCTCGAAGAAGGTCGAAGAGTTCAACATGTTCGGCTGGGGGCCGGCAAGGGAGATCAGTGATTACCGGATTCTCGACACGAGCGTGATCATCGACGGCCGGATCGCGGACATCTGCGACACGGGTTTCGTGGAGGGCAACCTGATGGTCCCCCGCTTCGTCCTGGACGAACTGCAGTACATCGCCGATTCCTCCGACTCCCTCAAGAGGGCCAGGGGCCGCAGGGGGTTGGATATCCTCAACCGGATGCAGCGCAGCAGCGGGATCTACATCGACGTGGTGGACCACGATTTCCCCAAGATCAAGGGGGTGGACGCCAAGCTCGTGGCCCTGGCCAAGAAGACCAACGGCAACATCATCACCAACGATTTCAACCTCAACAAAGTGGCCGAGCTCCAGGGGATCAAGATCCTCAACGTCAACGAGCTGGCCAATGCCCTGAAACCCGTGGTCCTGCCGGGAGAGATGATGACGGTGAAGATCATCAAGGACGGCAGGGAGCCGGGCCAGGGAGTCGCCTACCTGGACGACGGCACGATGATCATCGTGGACAACGCCCAGAAGTACCAGGGAATGAACGTCGAGGCCCTGGTCACCAGCGTCCTGCAGACCACTGCGGGGAGGATGATCTTCTCGGAGATGAAGGCGGTCGTCGCCGACAAGAAACCCGTCGGGGCGACCAGGCAGTAAAGACCTCGGGCCCGGTGAGGCGGCCTCACCGGGCCTTTTTTTGTTCCCGGACGACGCCATGCAGACGGTCGCGATCATCCCCGCCGGAGGGGCGGGCAAGAGGATGGCCCGCGAGGTTCCGAAACAGTACCTCCCCCTGGGCGGCGTGCCGGTCCTGGTCCGCACCCTGAGGGCCTTCCAGCTTTCAGAGGCCGTGGACGAGATCCTGTTGGCGGTCCCGGAAGGGGACCTCGCGGAGGTCCGAGAGACGATCGTGGCCCGGTGGCGGCTCTCCAAAGTCAGCCAAGTCTTGGCGGGCGGGCCGGAGCGGCAGGATTCGGTGCGAAACGCCCTTCAGTACCTTCGGAAGGAGCATGGGATCGTCCTGGTCCACGACGGCGTCAGGCCCTTCATCGGCGCCGATCTGATCGGCCGTGTCGTCGCCGCGGCCGAGGCGTTCGGTGCCGCCACTGTCGGCGTGCCGGTCAAGGAAACCCTCAAGGAGGCGGGCGGGGACGGATGGGTGGCCAGGACCGTGCCACGCGACGGACTCTGGCTCACCCAGACGCCGCAGGGCTTCCGCAGGGAGATCCTTCTGGCGGCTTACGACCGGGCGGCCCAGGACGGTTTTTACGGCACCGACGATGCTTCCCTGGTGGAGCGGATGGGGACCCTCGTGAGGATGGTTCCCGGCGAGGTCGACAACATCAAACTGACCACCCCCGAGGATTTCGCCCTCGGGGAGATTTTGGTCCGCCGCTTCCCTTCGGAGGAAACCCCCTGAGGGACCGGGACGCCTTTCACCAGGGAGATGGCGTGGGGTTTTGCCGCCGCTGTCTCCCATTGAGCCTGTGGAGTGCAGGATGCCAATCGGGTTCGGATACGACAGCCATCGCCTGGCAACGGGCAGACCGCTCATCCTGGGAGGCAAAGAGATCCCCCACGACCGTGGGCTCTTGGGCCATTCGGACGCCGACGTTCTGATCCACGCCGTCTGCGATGCGATCCTGGGCGCCGCCGCCGCGGGAGACATCGGCCGGCACTTTCCCGACACGGATCCGGCCTACCGGGGGATCTCCAGCCTGCTGCTCCTGAAGCGGGTGAGGGAGATCGCCGGGGCGAAGGGATACCGGGTTTCCAACGTCGATTCGACGATCGTCCTAGAGAGGCCGAAGCTGGCCCCGCACCTCGGAGAGATGGCCGGGAACATCGCGGCGGCCCTCGGGATCCAGCCGGACCGCGTGAACGTCAAGGCCAAGACGAACGAGGGGATGGGGCTGGTGGGTGCCGGAGAAGGGGCGGCCGCCTTCGCCGTCGTCTTCCTGGAAACGGAAGAATCGGCGTAGCCCGTCGATCCCGATTTCCACGTTCCCGTGCCGGTTGTGGAAGATAGGTTCCCGTTGTGATCCTGCCTGAGCACTCCCTACGCCTTCGAAAGGGGCACCGCGCCGGTCCAAGGGAACCGGCGCCGACTCCTTTCTCGATGGCGTGCCTCGTCGATCCACAATCATCGCATGACGGATGCCGGATGGGGCGTTGAATGAAAAACGGTTGACAATATTCCCGCTTTATTATAAAAATATCCCATAACATAATTTTATTATAAGATAGACCAATAAAGGTCTCGGGGGGAT
>CAYOGU010000394.1:0-2901 GCA_964403345.1 uncultured Syntrophus sp.
GGGGAATATCTTGCAGATCTCCACCCCGTATTCCTCGGCCTGCGAGACCTCGCTGGCCGATCCGCAGCCGGGCATATAGGGAATCTTCCTCCGATTGCAGGTCCGGGCGACTTCTCCGTTGAGGATGGGGCCGACGATGAAATTGGCCCCGTTGTTGATATACAGCGAGGCGGTCCCCGGATCGATCACGGAACCGACACCAAGGATGATCTCAGACATTTCCTTCTCGCACCACTGGATCAGCTCGGTGAAGATCTGACAGGCAAAGTCTCCCCGGTTGGTAAACTCCAGCACCTTGACCCCACCGTCTGCGGCCGCCCTGGCCACCTTTTTGGCCGTTTCCAGATCCTTGTGATAGAAAACGGGGACCAGCCCGCTGTCCATCATCGCCTGCAACACCTCCATCCGACTGAATCGCGCCATACGTCATACCTCCATCCGCTTGAACTCCGCCATCGCCGGGGGCGCGTCATCGCCGCATCCCCGGGTTCGCACGATCCTTTTTCCCTGTCCCTGCAACGGATCCCGCGACCTATCGTGACACCCGGCCCGAGACTTCGCCGGACATGATTTTCACCGCCTCTTCGGTGGAAACCATGTTAAAATCGCCGACGATGGAGTGCTTCAGGCACGAAGCGGCCACGGCAAAATCAAGGGTCTTCTGCAGATCGTCCCCGTAGGTCTTGAAACCATAGATCAGGCCGCCGACAAAGGCGTCGCCCCCGCCCACCCGGTCGACGATATCGGTGATGTTGAAGACCGGTCCCTCGTACAGTTTGGCCCCGTCGTACAGCACAGCCGACCAGGTGTTGTGAGAGGCGCTGAGAGATCCCCTGAGGGTGATGGCGATCCGTTTGAGATTCGGAAAGGCCTTTTTCAGTGCTTCGGCCACGGCGGCGTATTTCCCCGCTTCCACCTTCCCGGAGGTCACATCCGTATCAGGGGCCTTGATCCCGAAGACCTTGTCCGCATCCTCCTCGTTGCCCACGGCGACATCGCAGTGCCGCACCAATTCCGGCATCACCTCGCCCGCCTTCTTCCCCCACTTCCAAAGCTTGGCCCGGTAGTTCAAATCACAGGAAACCGTCAGCCCTTTCTCCCGGGCCTTGAGGATCCCTTCGAGACAGACCTGGCAGAGCGACTCGCTGACGGCGGGGGTGATCCCGGTCCAGTGAAACCAGTCGGCATCGGCGAAGATGGCGTCCCAGTCCAGCATCCCTTTTTGGATGGTGGCGATCGACGAACCCTCCCGATCATAGATGACTTTGCTGCCCCTCTGCACCGCGCCGTTCTCCAGAAAGTAGATCCCGATCCGGCTCCCCCCTCTGAGGATTTTCGAAGTCCCGATGCCGTAGCGCCTCAGATAGGCCAAACAGGCATCCCCGAGATCGTTCTTGGGCAGACGGGTTACGAAGTCTGTCTCGATGCCAAAACCGGCCAGCGAGGCGGAGACATTGGCCTCCCCTCCCCCGAAAGACACCTCGAACGATCCGGCCTGTCCGAACCGGAGAAAACCCGGCGGATTGAGCCTTAACATGATCTCTCCGAAAGTGACAACCTTTCCCACGGTTCCCCTCCTGTTTCTGTCCTTTCGTTATACGCCGGCGCTATCGCATCTCCACCCTCCGGCCCTGCTGGGCCGAAAGGTAGGCGGTATAGATGATCTCGACCACATCCCGCGCGAGGGCGATCCCGGAAACAGGTTCCCGGTCGGCGAGAACGGCATCGACGAAATCCTCCATCTCCGGGGAATAGCCCTTCACCCAATCGTCGTCGGGACTGGGGAAGTTCCAGCCGGCTTTGGTCTCCAGTTTTTCCACAAGATACTCGTCCTTGAAGATATGGGGCTCCGGCGCATAGACCTCCAGGCAGTTGCTGGGGTTCATGTTGACATTCACGACCGCGTTGGACAGATAGACATTCATGGTGTTGCGGACCCCGCCCAGGACGCCGTCAGAGGACAGGATCGTCGCCGTCGAGCCGTCCTCGAAGCTGATGACCATCGCCCCCCAGTCCTCCACGTCCTCCCATCCGGAAACGAGATAGTGTTTCGGCTCCTTTCCGAAAGCCTCCATCTTGCTTTTCTGCGCGACCTCCGCCGTGACCGATTTCGCCAGGATCGGACGTCCCTGTTTCAGGACCCCCTCGAAGTGTTTCAGATGGAGAACCGCACCGACCGGATGGGCACCCAGCCGCATCAGGGCCCCTCCGCCCGAGGTCTTCCACCGCCGGGAATAGGCCGCCTGCGAACCGGAATGGCACTGTTCGGCCCGGATATCCAGGATCGTCCCACCGCTGGCCTTGATGAGGGCCTTGAGTTTGGTCACCGGCGGGGCGTAGATCCAGTTCTCCGCATACATGAACTTGACGGCACCGGTCTCGACGGCCTTTTTCACCCGATCGCAGTCCGCCAGGGTTTCCTTGAGCATCAGCCCCCGATCGACGGTCTCTCCCACCAGTTCCTCGGGCCGGTCCTTTCCGAAATAGCCGGTCAGCGGCTTTTCACAGATGACGTGCTTCCCCGCCTGTGCGGCTTCGATGCAGAACTGTGCATGGAGGTCCGTCGGGATGCACAGATCCACGACATCGATGTCCTTTCTTTCCAGGAGCCGCCGGTAATCGTTACAATGCTCGGGAATGCCGAAGGTCCGTGCGCAGGCCGCAGCATGGTCGATGTTCGGCGAGGCCACGGCCACAATGTCGACCTTGACTCCCCGCAATTTCGCTAGAGACGTGATGTGGAAACTCGCCGCAAACTGGGACCCAACGATCCCGATCCTCACTCGTTCCATAGTCCATGATCCTTGGTTTTTGTTTCAATCCTTCCGAAGGATATCCGGCCGAACAAAGGCCATCCCGCCCGCCTCCACCGAGAGCGTGGGGTAGAGGATCGGCTTGGTG
>CAYOGU010000395.1:0-2898 GCA_964403345.1 uncultured Syntrophus sp.
TGTTAACTCCATAATGCACCTTTAACATAGGTGCCAAAATGGGATCAATTACCTTATTTTATATCGACGTTTCTGTTGATTCATTAGAGTGATAAGAAATGCCACAGGGTCAGGGATCTTTCCGGGGGGGCATGGGCATGAAATGGGATGGCAGGGAGGATATCCGGTTCGCCGACAGCGGCGCGGCACCGGTCCGCCATCGCGCTTCCAGACGGGGCGTCAGAACCGCAGGAGGATCTTCAGGTGGTTCCCGGGGTCCCGTTCCAGCGTCTCGAAGGCCTCCTGCGCCTGGCTGGCGGGGACCACGTCGGAAATCAGGGCCTCGGGGTTCAGGTCCCCTTTGACCAGATGACGGATCGTCTCCTCGAATTCGCCGTGGGTGACCCTGGAGGCGACGATCCGGGCCTCTTTCCAGATCAGGTTCTTGAAGAGGACCGGAGTGGCCTCGTTGCTCAACCCCAGCACGCAGACGGTTCCCCCTCCCCGGATGGCCTGGACGCATCCCTGGACGGGGTTCGGGCCGCCCTCCGTCAGCTTGAAATGCCCGACGGCCTCGAAGGCGATGTCCACGCCCTTTCCCTGCGTGATGTCCATGATCCTTTTGACCGGGTCCTCCCTGGCCGGGTTGACGACGTGGATGTCCGGGTAGGCGCCCCGGGCGCGTTCGAGGCGCTTCTCGAAGAGATCCACCACGATGACCGCATTATCGGTCTTCGTCCGGACCGCCTGGAGGATGGACTGGCCGACCTTGCCGGCGCCCCAGACGACGATGCTGTTCCCGGCCGCCGCCTCCGCCCTCCGGCAGGCGTGGAATCCGATGGAGAGCTGCTCGACCAGGGCCGCATGCCGGTCCGGGATTTCCGGGCCGATCCGGTGGAGCATGGTTTCCGGCACCTTCACGTATTCCCCGAAGCCGCCGTCGAGGTCGATCCCCACCAGCCTGAGCGACGGGCAGGCCGGATAGTGGCCCCTTTCGCAGGCGGGGCACCGGCCGCAGGCGATGATGGGATCGACGACCACCCGGTCGCCGGCCTTGAAGGACCGGACGTCCCGGCCCGTTTCCGCGATCTCCCCGCAGAATTCATGGCCGGGGATCAGGGGCAGCCGGGTGCGCGGGTGGAACTCCCCCAGGAAGATGTGCTGGTCGCTGCCGCAGATTCCGGCGAAGGTCACCTTCACCAGGACCTCCCGGCCGGCCGCCAGGGGCCTCGGAACCTCTTTCCAGGAGAACCTCCGGTATTCCTCCAGAACGGCTGCCTTCATCGATTCCATCCCAGGCCTCCCATCGGGTTGTGTGCCGGATAGAGAGAACGGCGGACCGCCTCCGCCCGGGCGACCGTTATTCCGGAAGCGGCCACTGGCCGCGCTCGGCGAGGACGTCGCGGACGACGGCCAGGGCCTCGTTGACGGCGGGCATTCCGGCGTAGGGGGCGATCTGGAAGAAGGCCTCCGCGAGCTTCCGGGGGTCGCAGCCCACGTTGAGGGCCGCGTTCACGTGGAGCTTCAGCTCCCCGTGAGCCCTCAGGGCGGCCAGGGCGGTGCAGGCGACCATCTGCCGTTCGGGGAGCGTCAGGACCTCCCGGGAATAGAGGTTCCCCGTGATGAAGCGGGAGAATTCCTTGGCCAGCTCCCGGTCGAAGGCTTTCCAGAGCAGGTAGGGGGGATCCATCTTGATCCCGCCGTCGAAGAGCTTCCTGGCCGTTTCCCGCGTTTTTCGATCGATCTCGTCAGTCATTCCATCCTCCATGTCGTTGCTGTCCGTCGCCGCCCTCCCTTGCGGGAGGCCGGATTCGTCCCCGTTTCCCCTGGGGCGGGGCCGGGCGTCACTTGACCAGGAAAATGCCCCGCTCCCGGTCCTGGAAGTAGATCCGGTTGTGCTTGCCCCGGTTGGTCCGCTCGAAGAAGCCCTCCCCGTGGGACCGGCACTGCGGGCAGCACCGGCCCGGGAGGACGACGGCGAAGATGCGGTTTCCCGTGTCGGCCACCGATTCGATCATGACCAGGCCGCCGCAGTCGGGGCAGATGCGGACCGTCTCCTCCTGCTGCTCGCTGACGCCGTCCGTGTCGTAGTAGATGAACTTCTTGCGCTTGACGTAGCGGGCGTCTCCGAAGAGCCGCTCCTTGAGGGCCTTCCGGCCCTTCCAGAGCTCCATGACCTCCCGGGCCTCCGTTTCGATGGTATGGGTGATTTCGCGGGACTGGCGCAGCATGGCCGGGTCGTAGTCGGGTTCCCGGACGCGGCTGTAATCGAGGCCCGCCATGGCCAGGATGATTCCCAGATTGACGTAGGGGAGGGCCTTCTCGATGGAGTAGCCGCCCTCCAGGACGGCGATGTGGGGGGCGAGCCTCTCGTTGAGCAGGGCGTAGCCCTGGGCGGAAAAGCGCATGTTGGTGATCGGGTCGCTGTAGTGGTTGTCCTGGCCGGCGGAGTTGATGACGATGTCGGGCTTGAACTCGTCCAGAACCGGCAGGATGACCCTGTCCAGGACCATGAGGAACCCCTCGTCCGAGGTCTGCGGCGGCAGCGGGATGTTGAGCGTGGCCCCCAGGGCGTTGGGTCCCCCGAATTCGTCCCTGAAGCCGGTCCCCGGATAGAGGGTCCGGCCGTCCTGGTGGATGGAAATGCACAGGGTGTCCGGATCGTTCCAATAGATGTCCTGGGTGCCGTCCCCGTGGTGGCAGTCCGTGTCCACGACGGCGATCCGCTTGTGGCCGTGGTGGCGCCGGATGTATTCGATCATGATCGCTTCGATGTTGACGTTGCAGAACCCCCGGGCGCCGTGGACGACGAGCATCGCGTGGTGGCCGGGCGGCCGGACCAGCGCGAAGGCGTTGTCCACCTCGCCGGAAAGGACTTTCTGCGCCGCGGTGATGGCGCCCCCGGCCGAAATGAGGTGG
>CAYOGU010000396.1:0-2893 GCA_964403345.1 uncultured Syntrophus sp.
ACGGCGGCAACAAGAGCGGCATCCCCACGGTGAACGGCTGCATCGTCTTCGACGAGCGCTACCTGGGGAAGCCCTTGGTCTACTGCGGGACCGGCGGGATCCTGCCCGCCAGGATCGATGGCGAGCCCACCCACACCAAGGAGATCCTCCCGGGCGATCTGATCGTTATGACCGGCGGCCGGATCGGCAAGGACGGGATTCACGGGGCCACGTTCTCCTCCGAAGAGCTCCACGAGGGCTCGCCCGTGACGGCTGTCCAGATCGGCGACCCGATCACTCAGAAGAAGATGACGGACTTTCTCCTGGCCGCGCGGGACCGTGGCCTCTACCGCGCCATCACCGACAACGGCGCGGGCGGCCTCTCCTCCTCCGTCGGCGAGACGGCGCGTCTCTCAGGCGGCTGCGAGCTGGACCTGGCCAAAGCGCCCCTCAAGTATCCGGGCCTGAACCCCTGGGAGATCCTCATCTCCGAGTCCCAGGAGCGGATGACGCTGGCCGTGCCGCCCGGGCATATCGACGCGTTCCTATGCCTCGCCAAAAAGATGGACTGCGAGGCCACGGTGCTCGGGACCTACACCGACACGGGCTGGTTCCACATCCGCTACAACGACCAGACAGTGGTCTACCTCGATATGGACTTCCTCCACGACGGCCTGCCCCAGATGGCGCTCAAGGCCACCTGGCAGTCGCCTAGCCACCCCGAGCCCGCGATCCCCGAGCCCGGGGATTACGCTGCCGCGCTGAAGGGCATGCTCGGCCGCCTCAACATCTGCAGCAAGGAATCGGTAGTGCGCCAGTACGACCACGAGGTCCAGGGCGGAAGCGTCGTCAAGCCCCTCACGGGCGCCGCCAACGACGGCCCGTCGGATGCCGCGGTCATCCGGCCCGTGCTCGACTCCTTCGCCGGCGTGGTCGTGGCCAACGGCATTTGCCCCCGCTACAGCGACATCGACGCCTACGCCATGGCGGCCTGCGCCATCGACGAGGCGGTGAGGAACGCCGTGGCCGTCGGCGCCTCCCTGGACCACCTGGCGGGCCTGGACAACTTCTGCTGGTGCGACCCGGTCCGCTCGGAGAAGAACCCGGACGGCGAATACAAGCTCGCCCAGCTCGTGCGGGCGAACGAGGCCCTCTACGACCTGACGGTCGCCTACGGCGTCCCTTGCATCTCCGGCAAGGACAGCATGAAGAACGACTACCAGATCGGGGACCTCAGGATCTCGATCCCGCCCACACTCCTCTTTTCCACCTTGGGGAAGATCGCGGACGTCCGCAAGGCCGTGACCATGGACGTGAAGAAACCCGGAGACATCGTCTACATCCTGGGAAAGACCTACCGGGAGCTGGGCGGCTCGGAATGGTACGCCCAGAACGGGGCCGTCGGCAACTCGGTCCCCCGAGTCCGGCCGGAGACTTCGCTTCCCCTCTACCGGGCTTTGGAAAAGGCCATCCAACAAGGCCTTGTCGCCTCCTGCCACGACTGCTCCGACGGCGGCCTGGGCGTGGCCCTGGCAGAGACGGCATTCGCGGGCGGCCTGGGCATTGAGATCGACCTTGCGGCCGTACCCGCTGAGGAGAGGCTCCGCAACGATGAGATCCTTTTTTCAGAATCTCAGAGCCGCCTTGTCGTCACGGTCGCACCCGGGAACCGGGAGGCCTTCGAGGCGCTCCTATCCGGCCACAGCTTCGCCCGGATCGGCACGGTCCTTCCGGAGGAGGTGCTCGCGCTCGACGGCCTTGAGGGAAAGCGGATCTGCAATGCGAAGCTTGCGGAACTGAAGGCGGCCTGGCAGGCACCACTCGCCGCGATGTAAAAATGATTGGTTGTTCCTGCGCAGGTGGGAATCCAGAAAACAGAGAAGAAGAAAGATATGGCAAAGGCAATCAGGGCGATCGTCATCACGGGAAACGGCACGAACTGCGAAATGGAGATGGCCCACGCCTGCAGGCTCGCGGGCTTCGACCAGGTGGAAATCGTCCACATCAGCGAGCTGCTCTGCGGGACGAAAAGGCTCGACGACTACGATTTCCTGAACCTGCCCGGCGGCTTCCTCGACGGCGACGACCTGGGCTCGGCCAAGGCCGGGGCCAACCGGATCCTCCACGCTCCCGTGGCCGGAACGGATGAGCTCCTCTTTGCCCAGTTCACCCGCTTCATCGGCCAGGGGAAGCTGATCCTCGGCGTCTGCAACGGCTTTCAACTCCTCGTGAAGCTCGGCATGCTCCCCGGCTTCGACGGCCGCTACGATTGCCAGTCCGTGACCCTGACCTACAACGACTCAGGCCGCTTCGAGGACCGCTGGGTGAGGCTTAAGGCCGATCCCGCCTCGCCCTGCATCTTCACCAAGGGGCTCTCTCTTTGCGAGCTCCCGGTGCGGCACGGCGAGGGAAAGTTCATCGCCCAGAGCTCAGCGACGCTCAAGCGCCTCCAGGATGAGCACCTCGTCAGCCTGCGCTACAGCGACGACCAGGGACATCCTACAGCCGCCTACCCCGCCAACCCCAACGGTTCTGTCGACGCGATCGCAGGAATATGCGATGCCACGGGCCGGATCTTCGGACTCATGCCGCACCCCGAGGCCTTCCTCCATAGGACCAACCACCCCCGCTGGACGCGGGAAGCGCTCCCCGAGGAGGGGGCGGGCCTGGCGCTGTTCAGGAATGCGGCGGTTTTTTTGAAGGCGGCATAGAGATCCGTCCCTTTAATTTTCCTTCATTTTCAAGCCTTTCGCCCAGAATCGAAAAGATCAAGGTAATGCGGCATAGCCTCCTGCCGCTTGTGCCGACCCCGGAAAGGAAGAGGCGAAAATGACCGCAAAACCAACAAACAGGCATAAGAGTGGTATCGGTCGTCAATAGTGGACACGAAAGCCTTCATGCCGTGAGCCGCTTT
>CAYOGU010000397.1:0-2880 GCA_964403345.1 uncultured Syntrophus sp.
GACGTTGTTGACGGTCCAACCCTCGATGCTCCCGCCGTCGCGCATCCAGAGGCCGATGCCGCACCCGGCGTCCCGCACCACGCAGTTCGAGAAGGCGACGTTACGGAACTCGCCGTAGGTCTCGGACCCGATCTTGAGGGCCGTTTCGCGGTCCTCCTCCTTGTCCAGGGCCTCTAGGAGGTGCTCCAGGGCGCTCGTCAGCGGGGGAAATCCCTTCTTGATCCGGAGGAGTGCCGGGTAGAAGGCCTTGACGGACTGGGCCTGGACCAGGCACTCCCCGGCCAGCCCCATGAGCCGGTCGAGGTTCTCCGTCATGACCCGGACCAGGCCGCGCTCGACCCGCTCGGGGGCCGCCGGCCTGGGCTCCGCTGCTGGCGCGGCGGGCTTGGGTGGCTCCGCGCCGACCACTGAGGCAGCGGGAGCGGGCTCGGACCCGGCGGGCGTCGCCGGAGTCTTTTCCGCCGGGGCCGAAGGCGGCGGAGCTTCGGGGGCCGTGGCCGGGGCTGCGGGCGGTGCAGGCGCCCCCGCAAGGGAGGCGCGGATCTCGCCGGCCATCCTTTCGAGTTCGGCCTCCCGCTCGGTGATCCATTCGGGGATGGCGGCCGTCTCGATCCTGGAGACGGCTGCATAGAGGTCGTTTCCCTTCAAGAGGAGGTCCACCTGGCCGCCCGTTAGGGCCAATTGCCCCTTCTGGGCCGCCGAGAGGAGGTCCTCCATGGCGTGGGCGAGGCTGACCGCCTGGGTGAGCCCCACGATCCGCGCAGCCCCCTTGATGGAATGGGCCGCCCGCATCAGGGGCTCGATCCGCTCGGGAGTCCGGTCGGCCTCGGCCTCGACCAACCCCTTTTCCAGGACGCGGGTATGGTTCTCCAACTCGACCTTGAAGAGGTCCAGGAGCATGGGATCGAAGTTGGCGGCAATCTGCGGGCTCATGGGGCAAGTCTCCTGGTCAGGGCGGGGAAAAGCTTCTCCTCGTCGATGAGGCCCACCGTCCGGTCCTCGTGGAGGAAGATCCCCGCCGTGAGGGCCCGAACGGACTTTGCCACCGTGACCGGCGGCTCCTGCAGGGTCTCCGGCGGGAATCGGTGGACGCCCAGGACCTCGTCGGCGGCAAAGGCGAAGCGCTGCCCCTGCCGGGCGATGACGACGAGGCGGGGATAGACCTTGCGGCCCTCGGCAGCGTCGGCCTCCAGGGGGATCTCCAGGAGGGCCGCCAGGGACATGCAGCAGATGAGCTCCCCGTTCACGTTGACGATCCCCTTGAAGACCTCGCTGGTCCGAAGGGGGATGCCGTGGGGGTGGGCCGCCTCGGCCGCCTCCTGGAAGAAGACCGTCTTCAGGGCCAGGAGCTCCGGGCCGAGGCGAAAGACGATGACCGACAGGGTCTCCGTCTTGCCCTCCTCCTTGGGGGCGGCCAGGATCTCCGACCACTCTGCGGGGTAGCCCTCGGGGGCCTCGCGGTCCAGGAGGCGGCGGCCGGCTGTGGTGTAGTCGCGGCAGTGGCGGCAGTGGCCCAGGACCGCCAGCTCCGGGCAAGTCTTGTCGCCGAAGACGCCTGTTTTCTTCCAGCAGGTGGGGCTAGGGGCCGTTGGTTCCATCGGGCCTCCTTTCCAGCGCCTCGGCCCTCCGGAGGTACATCCGGGCTTTCCGGTCGTTTCCCCGCTGCCGGTAGAGCAGGCTCACGTGGACCAGGCTCTCGTAATGGTCCGGGTCGAGGTAGAGGGCTTTGAGGTAGCACTCCTCGGCCTCGGTTGGCCGGCGGGCTGCCTCGTGGATCAGCCCCATCAGGCAGTAGAGATCGGCGTGGGGCTGCTCCCGGCTGAGGGCATGCCGGCAGAGGGCCTCGGCCTCGGCGAACCGGCCCTGGTCGGCTAGGGCCAGGGCCTCGCCGTGCAGGGCCCGGGCGTGGGCCGCCGCGCCTTTTCTTTCGGTATGGGGCGGCACGGCCTCCGCGGCGGCGCGGACCTTTCTGGCCGGCGGCGGCACCGGGACGGCTGCGGCCGGCAGGGGTACGGCGGGCCTGGGCCGGGGGGCGGTCCTGGCGGCCGCAGCCTTCCTGCGACAGACGAAGGCTCGCGGATGGCGGACGGCGTCGAAGCTCTGGAGCTGGAGGATCCCCACCTCCGCGTGGCCGGTGAAGAGGAGTCCGTCCGGGGCCAGGAGGCGATCGAGGTTCGCCAGCAGCAGTTGCCTTGCCTCGGCGGTCAGGTAAATGAGGATGTTCCGGCAGAAGATGATGTCGTAAGGGGCCTCTCCCGCGAAGAAGTCCGGCGCGGCAAGATTCGCGCGACGGAACCGGACGGTCCGGGTCACGGCCTCGGCAAGCCTCCTGCCCCGGGATGCGGCGTGGAAGAAGACCTCTCGGGCCTCGGCCAGGGGCTGACGGAAGGATCCGCGGCCGTAGACGGCTCTTTTTGCGGCGGCCAGGGCCCGGCGGCTGATGTCCGCTGCATCCAGGACGAACCCCTCGGCCGGGATGCCCGCTTCCAGGAGGGTCATGGCGATCGAGTAGGGTTCCTCACCGCTCGAGCAGGGGGCCGAGAGGACCCGGAGGACCTGTCCGGGATGGGCAGGGAGCCAGGCCGATTCGAGATGCTGCCTCAGGAAGATGAAAGGTTCTTCGTCCCGGAAGAACCATGTTTCAGGAACGAGGAGTTCCTCTTGGAACCGATCGGACTCTTCCTGGGAGTTGGTCAGGAGCTCCAGGTACGCCTCGGTGTTGGCCGTGCCGCTGCGCTTGAGGGCAGCAGCGACGATCCGCTCGATGCTGCTCCTGCCCAGGGAGGCCGCGTCGAGCCCCAGGGTCCGGGCGAACCATTGGTCCAAGGCGCTGTCGGGTCCCATCACGTCTCCTCCATCGGCGGGAAGAGCGCCTCCCGC
>CAYOGU010000398.1:0-2857 GCA_964403345.1 uncultured Syntrophus sp.
AGATCCGGATCCAGATCTTCCCGCCCCTCTTGATATGGCGGGTCATTGCGACACGGGCCGCCTCGATCTGCCTGGCCGTGATCCAGCCGCACTCTGCCGCCTGCAGCGCATATTCCCCGAAGGCCACGGTATTGCCGCGCGTGGCCTTCCCGCTCATGCGGCCTCTCTGCAACTTTCTGAACTTAACCCTCTTCGGCATTAACATCGTTCGATACCCCTGTGCTTACCGTTACTCCTCATGAACCAATGGCGATGGCCTGCTTCACCCTACTTTCGCCGCTTCCCGCTTGCCGGGAAGAACATCTCCGTGAAAGATCAGGACCTTCACGCCGATCAGGCCATAGGCGGTTTTGGCCTCCGTGAATCCACAGTCGATGTCGGCCCTGAGGGTGTGGAGCGGCACCCGCCCTTCCCGATACCACTCGGACCTGGCCATTTCGGCCCCGCCGAGACGGCCGCCGCAGTTCACTCGGATCCCTTTGGCGCCGAACTTCATGGCGGCGGTGACGCATTTCTTCATGGCCCTGCGGAAAGCGACACGCCTCTCGAGCTGCTGAGCCACATTCTCGGCCACCAGTTGGGCATCGATCTCGGGCTTGCGCACTTCGAGGATATTGATGATGACCTCGCTCTTGGTGATCGCCTCGAGGTCCTTCTTCAATTTCTCGATCTCGGACCCTTTCTTCCCGATGATGATCCCGGGGCGGGCCGCATGGATGTTCACCTTGGCCTTGCTGGCGGCTCTTTCGATCTCGATCCTGGAGATCCCTGCGTGGTACAGCTTCTCCTTGAGGTATTTTCTGATCTTGATGTCCTCATGAAGCAATTCGCTGTAGTTCTTCTCGGAGTACCACTGCGAACGCCACGTCTTGATGCCACCCAACCTCAACCCGATCGGGTTAACCTTCTGCCCCAATCTGACACCTCCTCAAGTATTACGCTTCGTCTAGGACCACGGTAATATGGCTCATCCGCTTCTTGATCGATGCGGCCCTTCCCTGAGCCCTCGCCCTCCATCGTTTCAGGGAGGGACCCTGATCGACGTAGATCGCCTTGACGTACAGGATGTTTTCGTCAATGCTCGGATTCTGCTTGGCATTGGCCAGCGCTGAATTGAGCACCTTGCTGACGGGATCGGCTGCATATTTTCGGGTATAGAGGAGGATCTTCTGGGCCTCCCCGACCCTCTTCCCTCTGACCAGATCCACCACCAGTCTCACCTTCTGGGGTGACATCCGAATATACTTGGCCACTGCTCTTGCTTCCATAAATGACTCCAAAGTACCGATGGGGTCTGTCCCCGACCAATCTCCCGTCCGGCCTACTTGCGCAATTTCGTCTTGCGGTCACCGGCATGGCTGTAGAAGGTCCTGGTGGGCGAGAATTCGCCCAACTTGTGACCCACCATGTTTTCTGTTACGAAGACCGGAATGAACTTCTTGCCGTTGTGGACCGCAAAGGTTTGTCCGATCAATTCGGGGGTGATGGTGGAACGGCGCGACCAGGTTTTGATAACCGTCTTGCTCCCCGTGGCCTCCTGCCTTCTAACCTTTTCAAGAAGCCTCTCCTCGATATACGCACCCTTCTTAATTGAACGTGCCACCTTTTTTAACCTCTTCTCTTAACGATATATTTATCGGTCCTCTTGTTCGTCCGCGTCTTGTGCCCCTTGGTCGGCACCCCCCATGGGCTACAGGGATGCCGTCCGCCAGATGACTTTCCCTCGCCTCCGCCCATCGGATGGTCCACCGGGTTCATCACGACCCCCCTGACCTTGGGCCTTCTGCCCAGCCAACGGGACCTACCGGCCTTCCCGATACTCAGGTTTTCATGGTCGATATTGCCCACCTGTCCGATAGTGGCCTTGCATTCCATGAACACCTTGCGCACCTCGCCGGAGGGAAGGCGGACCTGCGCATACCCCTCCTCCTTGGCCATGAGCTGCCCGTAGGCGCCAGCCGATCGGATCAGTTGCCCCCCCTTGCCCACCTTGAGTTCCAAGTTGTGGATCAGGGTACCCAGGGGGATATTCTTCAGAGGAACGGTGTTGCCCGGTTTGATGTCCGCCCTTTCGCCGCTTTCCACGACATCGCCCACGACAACTTTCGAAGGGGCGATGATGTACCGCTTTTCACCGTCCACATAGTTCAGAAGGGCGATCCGCGACGACCGGTTCGGGTCGTACTCGATCGAGGCGACGCGGGCCTGGATTTCATCCTTGTCCCGCCTGAAATCGATCATCCGGTATCGCCTCTTGTGCCCACCGCCGATATGGCGGCTCGTCAACCGTCCGTAACAGTTGCGTCCGCCGGTTCTCTTCAGAGGACTCAGAAGCCTCCTCTCAGGCGACTTCCCCGTCAATTCCTCAAAATCCGAACAGGTCTGAAACCTTCTCCCCGGCGATGTCGGTTTGTACTTTCGAATTCCCATCCCGTTTATTCCCTCACTGATGGCACTCGGTCTTGACCTGGAGACCGGTTATGCGCCTTCCATGGTTTCGATGCGGTTCCCGGGAGCCAGGGTCACCACGGCCTTCCGCCAAGAGCTCCGCTGCCCGACCGTCCTGCCGGTTCTCTTCTTCTTGCCCGGGACATTCATGACCCGAACGTTCAATACCTTCACCTTGAAGAGCTTCTCCACAGCCCGACCGATCTCGATCTTGTTGGCACGGTCATGGACTTCGAAATTGTACTGATTGGCCGCATCCCTGGCGATCGTGCTCTTCTCGGTGATCAACGTCCTTTTAATGATCTGATGCATTTCCATTATGATATCAACGCCCCTTCAATCTTCTTAATAGAGGGTTCGAGAAGCACCAAATGGTCATACTTCAGCAGATCGTAGACATTGATCCCCT
>CAYOGU010000399.1:0-2857 GCA_964403345.1 uncultured Syntrophus sp.
CACAAATTCGCTGCCGGTGACATACGACGATTCGTCCGAGGCCAGGTAGAGCGCTGCACTTGCCACGTCCTCCATGTCGGCGAGGCGTCCCAGGGGCACCTCGCCCACGCGCTCCTTGCGGCGCTCGGGATCCTTCATCACCTCCCGGACCAGAGGGGTCTCCACCGTGCTGGGGCACAGGACATTGGCCCGGATGTTGTCCTTGGCGTAACGCACGGCTACCGACCGCGTCAGCTGGGAGAGGGCCCCCTTGACGGTGGTGTACGCCTCGGGGGTGAACTTGTGGCCGATGAGGCTGCAGACCGAGCCCATGTTGATGATGGACCCGCCGCCGTTTTGGCGCATCAGGGGCAGGGCGTGCTTGATCCCGATGAAGGGACCCCGGACATTCACGGCCAGCATCCGGTCCAACTCCTCGACGGTCATCTCCTCGATGGGCTTGCGGATGTTGATGCCGGCGTTGTTCACCAGGACGTCCAGCCGTTCCTCCCTCTCGATCAGGGAGGCCAGTGCAGCCTTCCAGCTTTCCTCGTCGGACACGTCCAGGCGGACGAACCAGGCCTTGGCGTCCCGGGAAGTCAACTCGGCGGCGGCGTCACGGCCCGCTTCCTCCTTGACGTCGCCGAGAAAGACGTGAGCGCCTTCCAGAGCGAAGCGGCGGGCAATCGCCAGTCCCAGGCCCTGGGCGGCACCGGTGACGAGGGCAACCTTGTCTCTGAGACGCATAGAACTCTCCTTCTGTCTCCCGCCGCCGCCAAGCGGGCGTGGCAGGAATGGATGTGGATTCGGGAGGGGCGGGCATTCCCCGGTGGCATGCCCGGATTCCCCTCCCCGCGTATCGAAAGGATACTTTATTTGACCTTGCTGACCGTGGCCCGGAACTCATCCACAAGGGCCTTGCCGATCTTGGGCTCCCAGGTGGCATAGACGGGGGCGCAGGCATCAACGAAGGCCTTGTGCTGCTCGGGGGTCAACTCAATGACGGTGGTTCCGGCCTTTTTGAGGTTATCCACGAAATCCCGGTTCATCTTGCGGTTCAGGGCACGCTGGAAGACGGCCGACTCCTGGGCCGCCTCGGCCATGATCTTCTGGTCGCCGGCGGGGAAGGAATCCCAGAGCTTCTTGCCGATCAGCACGATGTGGGGGCCGTAGACGTGCCCGGTCAGGGAGACGTACTTCTGGACCTCATAGAACTTGGAGAGCCAGATCGTCGGGATGGGGTTCTCCTGGCCGTCGATGGTCTTCTGCTGCATAGCCGTGAAGACTTCGCTGAAAGGCATCGGCGTGGGGTTGGCGCCCATGGCCCGGAAAGCCTCCAGGTGGATCGGGTTCTGCATGGTGCGGATCTTGAGCCCCTTCATGTCGGCCGGGCTCTTCACGGGCCGAGCGCTGTTGGTCAGCTGGCGGAAGCCGTTTTCGTAGTAGGCCAGAAGCTTGATCCCCTTGGCCTCCAGGGCGGCGGCCAGCTTCGCCCCGATCGGGCCGTCGAAGATGGCATCGGCCGCCTTCTCGCTGGGGATGATGAAGGGCAGGTCAAAAATGTTGAACTCCGGCACCAGGCCCGTCAGCGGCGAGGCCGAGGTCGTGACCATCTCCAGGGTCCCCATCCGCACGGCCTCGGTGGCCCGCACGTCGTCGCCCAACTGAGAGTTGGCGTAGACCTGGACGTTGTACTTGCCGGGTAGCTTGGCGGCGAGGATCTCCCCGAACTTCTTGTTGCCCAGGTATGAGGGGTGCTGTTCGTTGATCCCGTTGGAGATCTTCAGAACCTTGCCCTGCGCCAGGGCCTGACCGGCCGTCAGGCCGATCGCCAGCGCGAGGGTGAGAATGAAAACAACCGTCTTTTTCATGATCCTTCTCCTTTCGTTAATGGGGTTGCCTATCCATCTTGCCGTTCAGTTTCACTTCACCGCACTACCCTCCGACCCCTATTTGGGGATCATGTCGACCAGATACATGACCGTCCAGGGCATGTAGGTGACGATAAAGACGACGATGATGCCGATGACGATGTTGGGCCAGATGGCCCGTGCCATGTTGGCCATGGGGACCTTGGAGATTCCGCACGCCACGAAGAGGATGTTGCCCACCGGCGGTGTGATCAGGCCGACACAGAGGTTCACGATGACGACTACTCCGAAATAGACCGGGTCCAAGCCGTACTTGGTGGCGATGGGCAGGAGCATGGGGCCCAGGATGAGCAGGGCCGGGACCAGGTCCATGACGCACCCAACGATGAGCAGCAGGATATTGACCCAGAACATGAAGAGGATCCAGTTGCCGCCGGAAAGCCGGAGCAGGAGGTTGGCCATCATTTCCGGGATCTGCGCCGTGGTGATAAAGTAGGCGGCGGCCATGGCTGCGCCGCAGACCAGGAGCACGACAGCGGTTCCCCGGCAGGTGTTGACCAGGACCGGAAGGAAGTCCTTGACCTTGAGTTCCCGGTAGATGAAGACCGAGACGATGAAGGCGTAGACCGCCGAGACCACAGCCGCCTCGGTCGCCGTGCAGATGCCCAGGAGGATCCCGCCCAGGATGATGACCGGCAGCATGAGCGCCCAGAAGGCATCCCAGCAGGCCTTGATCACTCCGATCCAACTGAACTTTCCCTCTACATGGTATCGCTTCTTTCCCTTGACGTGCAGATACCAGCCGATCATCAGCCCCACCCCCAGGATCAGGCCAGGGATGATTCCCCCGATGAAAAGCCGGATGATCGAGACGTTGGCGATGACGCCGAAGACGACCATGGGAATGGAAGGGGGGATGATCGGGCCGTTGGTCGTGGCGGCTGCGAACAGGGCGGCGGCCTTCTCGGGGTCGTAGCCCTCCTTTTTCATCACCGGATAGAGGAGCG
>CAYOGU010000400.1:0-2826 GCA_964403345.1 uncultured Syntrophus sp.
CAAACTGGGAAATCAGCTGCGTGGACTGGGAATCCAGGGAGACCATGCGGTTTGTTTCCCTGAACTCCTTGACCGCGTTTTCCGACTGACGGAGCTTTTCCCGGGTCACCAGGAGCTGGCTCTCGATGAAATTCTTGGCCTCAATGGCGCGCTTGTTCAGATCAAGGGTATGCTGCTCCTTGTAAACCTGGGCCACGGTGTTGGCCAGGCGTTGGGCCTGCTTCGGATCCTCCGAAGTGGCCGTGATGCTGAGGATGTCGCTGTTCCCCTCCTGTCCCGCTTCGATCCTCCCCTTGAGGTCGAGGATCAACGAGAGGTACCGGGGGTTATTTCGCACCTCCTCGGAGGAAAGGTCGGAAGGGATCAACCCCATCTTCTTGGCCACCAGCTCCATGATGAAGTAGCTCTTGATCACCGCCATCTGGGTCTCCATGTAGTTCGTGGATGACCAGGAAACGGTCTGAATGTAGAGACCCGTCACGGAACCGGTCTTTTCAACCTTCACGCTGGCACTGGCCTTGTAGATCGGCGTCGGACGACCCAGGATCGAGAAGACGAAACTGAAGAGAGTCATCATGACGACGGTGAAGATGATGATGAACTTGCGTTTGCGGACCGTTCGCCAGTACTCGCGAAGGTTCAGATCATAAGCCATCGGCATGGCAGGTAGTCTCCTTCGATTACCATCGCAGTTTGTTCTGGTCCTGCAAGTAGTTCGTCCGGAAGCCGCTCGGGCGGTTGTAGAGGAAATCGAGCCCCGGGGTGATGTTGTCGATGAATTCGTTGATATCTCCAATGACGCTTCTGGGTACGTAGATGACGTCCCCGTCCTTGAGGCGGATGTTCTGGGACAGGTCGCCCTGCATCAGGATCTGATCGAGATTGACGGAAAGGATGATGGGTTTACCCTGCCGCTCGCGGTATTCCCGGATGATCTTGACATCGGTCTTGACGGCCACCGAGGTCGTCCCGCCTGAAATGGCGATAGCGGAAAGCAAATCCTGGGAGTCCTTCAGTTTCAGGATCCCTTGCGTGTTGACCTGTCCGAAGACGTAGATCCTCTCGGCATAGGTCGGCATCTCCGGAACCGTGACCGTGTCGCCGTTATCCAGCACGACGTTGTCGGTGACATCCCCCCTGAACATGGCGTTGTAGAGATTCAGCGTATACTTTTTCCCCTGGCGGACGAGCTCCACCTGGCGCAGATCGGCATTGCCCACATCCTTGCCGGAGATGGCCCCGCCCGCCGTCACGATGAGATCCAGAACCCGGGTCTTTCCCGTCAGGGCATACTTCCCGGGACCCGAGGTTCCCTGCTGCAGGATGTTGATCTGCCCGAAGAGGAGGGCGCTCTTGCTCTTGAACTCCTTGACGACGACCTCGATCCGGGGCTCCCGCATGTATTTCCTGGCCAGTTCGGTCAAGAGTTCCCTTACCTCGTAAACGGTACGACCGCCAACGGGAATGTCGTCAGCATAGATGAAGGAAATCTTGCCGTCCGGCCGCACCACGGTCGCATAATTGCTCTGCTTGAACCCCTCTTCGCGGGAGGGCGTCCAGTAACTGATGTTCAACACATCCCCCGCCCCGATCTTGTATTCAGGGACCCCCCTCTTCTCGGTAAAGACTGAATTCTCCGTCACGGCGTTCATCTTCTGAACCGCCTGCATCATTTCCTCGTGCTGTTTTTCCGACAACGCCATGACACTAGCCGGTTCTTTGTATGTTTTCACGGAGATCCCGGGGCTTTCGATGGTACAGGCCTGGAGGCCGATCACGGAAGAGATGATCAAAAAATGGGGTAATATCAACTTATTACGTCTGTAGGTCATCTTTGCTCCCCCGCCGCGGCTGGATTTCAACACTTACTATCGCGAGAAACCATGGAGATTGTCAAGACATTTCCTCGCCCGGACCTGGAGGAATCCCTAGATTCGTCTTGCATTTTGTATGAAAGCATTATAGAAATTTCTGCAATGATATTGATCTCATCTTCTTGAGGAAGGCGGTCCGAGACGCATCGATGGTCAGAATATCCGACTTGGTCAAAGGCAAAATACCGGCTTCACTGCAGCCCGGGAGCGGAGCTGCGGAACGGATCCGTTTGAGCAATCTTGTCGAGAGCCCCAAGATCGACGAAACACCCCTCTCCCCTCTCCCTTCAGAGGGTTCCACGGAATGGGAAGCGCCCCAACCCGCCGACGCCAAACCGGACACCAGGGGAAAGGGTCTCTACCTCGAGGCGGAGAATTATCTGCGGGAAGTCCGGGAAAACCTCGTTGCGGGGAAACCGCTCCTTCTGGAACGTCCGCTGGCCGTGATCGACCGGATGATTGCGGACCCCGCTCTGGTCGACGAGATGTATCAGTTGACCGTAGAAATCGGGCAGGGGGACGATATGTACCTCACCTCGCCCATCAACAGCATGATCTACTCCTACAAGATCGGCGTCAGAATGGGCTACAGCCAAGCCCCTCCCAAGCTGACCGAGGTCTGCCTGGCCGCCCTGCATCACGATATCGGCATGTTCCTGGTCCCCGAGGGGATCCTCCACAAACAGGACAAATTGACCGACGAGGAATTCGCCGTGGTCAGGAGACACACGGAAACGGGACGGAACATCCTGGCCGCCCTGAACCACCCCCATGTGGCCCGGGCCGTCTACGAGCACCACGAGAGGGAAAACGGCCAGGGATACCCACAGGGTCTCAAAGGGGAAGAAATCTGCGAATATGCCAAGATCATCGGGATCTGCGATTCCTACGAGGCCATGACCCACAACCGCCCCCACAGGAAGGCCGCGGCGCAGTACCTCTCCGTTCTGGA
>CAYOGU010000401.1:0-2820 GCA_964403345.1 uncultured Syntrophus sp.
GCATTCGCAGACGGTCCTGAGCCTGCCGCCGAACGCCACGCCGCTGGCGGCAAACGCCCACGACCCGCACCACGCCTACCGGATCGGCGACTGCGCCTGGGGACTTCAGTTCCACCCCGAGTACGACGAAAGCATCATGCGGCTGTACATCATGGCGCAGTCGGGCGAACTCGTGAAGGAAGGACGGAACGTCCCGAAACTTCTGGCCGGGGTCTCGAAGACGCCGGTCGCCGCAAAGACGCTCACGAACTTCGCCGGGATCGTCCGGGAACGGCAGGCCGGCCCGGCGCTGTAAAAGGCGCGGCGGTTCCTTGGATTTCAGCCGAGCGTTTTTATGTCCAGGCGATAATGATCGCCTTCCAGGTTCAATATCCCAAGCGAAGCCAATTTATATAGATCCCTCCTGGCCGTTCTTTCGCTGACATTCCTGTACAGGGCTTTATAGGGGGAAATATCAAACAGACCTTTCAGGGAAACTGTTCCTTCTCTTGCGTCCAGCAGCATGCACACAAGATCATGCTGCCGATGAGTGATCAATTTGCGTGATTTCAAAAGGGCGTAATAATCCCTCATCACCAGCAGCCTTATTCTGAAAGTGACGCTGTCTTTGATTTCCTTCAGCGAATCGATGACGCCTTCCAGCATGAACTTGAGAAATACCGTCACATCGTGCTCCGGATTTTTGCGCGCCAGGGAAAAAGCGCGGTAATACTCGTCCATCTTTCTGTAGTAGTAATTCGACAACATCGTCGGAACATATTTGATGCCCGATGCCCTCAACAGCATTGCCTCGACGATCCGGATCGTTCTTCCGTTCCCGTTGCCGAAAGGATGGATAAGCCCTAAATGGTAATGGGCCAACGATGCCCGGATCAGGCTGTCCAATTCGACGACTTCCTTGGAATTGATCCATTCCACGAATTCTTTCATCAGAGTTTCGATGTCGGCGCGGCATTTCGGGGGGGTGTAGACGCCGCCATGTTCATGATCGCCGACCCTTACGGTATGATCCCTGTATTTCCCGGGCAGATTGCCGGGATAGTCAAGGTCGGCTGTAATGATGCCATGCACCTCCCTGATGAAGCCCTCGGTGAGGATGGGATGTTCCGTCGTTTGTTTGATCGTTTTGACGTAGTCATATACCTTTTTAAGGTTTACTATAGCCTGCTTTGCTTCGCCTTCTTTTTGCGGGCCTTCCTTTTGCCCTATTATCTTCCCCACCTCTTCCTCTTTCAGGGGGTTCCCCTCCAGCGCGGCAGTGCTGTAAATCGATCGACGAATCAGTTCCTCTTCTAGATAAGACGACCATTCCGGAAGCACGGGCAAATCCGCGATCGTCGTATACAGCAACATGGCCTCAAAAACCGTCCTTCGCAGCTCATCCACATGATGCTTTGAACTGAAAACAAAATTGCCGGATGTAAAGGTCATAACCTTCTTCATTGAATCGTCGTCCATGATCTTGTCACCCATATAAATTGGAATAACGGTCGGTTAAGGTCAGGGAGCACATTTTTTTGTCCGAAACATTGGCCATGCACCGTCACAACCTGTAAGCCTTCGTATCACGATGTTCCAGTATTTGTCAAAAATTTTGTCACATAATATGTCAAAGACATATTTAATGATTATAATTTGATATAACAATATGCCTGTTTGTCCTGTCATAAAAAATGTCACACAATATGGCAAGTCGATCCTGACATGCCCCGGCGGATCGGGCATGATCGGCTTCAAGTACGAAACTTGCTGAAATCGTGAATCTCCCGGATTCGAGACCAGCCGCGGCCGGAAAAATGCGCCGTGTTTAAAGGTCGTTATTGAATCCGCGCCCGCATTCGCCCGTGATTTTTTTATTGTCCCTCTGATTAAAGTATCCTACTTTATTTTGCTTGACAGTTAAAGTAATATTCTTTATTCTATCCCCAACAGACCTCCTCCCGCCGTCCGCAGCCTTTGGGCCGTGACCGGAGCCGGCCGGAGGATCGAGGCCCCTGCTTGAGCGTTCGACAAGGCCAGAGGGGAACACGGCCGGGCCATTTGAAGATCCCGGACCTCCCCCGGCACACCGGCGCATCGTGCAGCTCCTCCGGGAGCGGGGCCGGGAAGCGGCGCGCAGGTTCCCCAGCGGGGACCCGCGGCCTCGAAAGCAGGCGGACCGGAAGGCGCTTCAAGGCATCGGATGGTCCCCGGCCGATCCGCGGCCGGGCCTAAGCCCATGATCCGCACGCCGCAAGGCGCGTCTCAGGTGAAGGCGCGCGAAAGGATGAACGGACGCCGCAGCTCCAACGCCGCAAGACACGGCAAAAGCCGAAAGGGCGAGATTCGACGAAAGCGGCGCAGACGCGGATGAAGGATGCAGCAAAGCGCGCCGCGCGCGCCGCAACCGAAGGGCGGCGACCGGGAGAGCGGACCTATGGAACAGGCACTGAGGATTCTGGTCGCCGCCGCGGCTTGCGCGGCGATCGTCCACATCATCGTCCCGGGGATCCGGGTCATCGTCAGGGGATGACACGGCCCAGCCCCGGCTATCCGGATCATTGTCAGGGGGTCAGCCATGGGCTGCGAAACGTACGACATCCTGGAAATCCTGGAACGGCCTTTCGGGGCCGGGCCGAAGAATCCCTTCAGGCAGGGCACCCAGAAACAGCGGCTCCTCGACCGGCTCAGGGAGGGTCCGGCAACCAGCATCGAGCTGGCCCTGCCGCCGATGGGCATGCTCAACTACACGGGCCGGATCTCGGAGGCCCGCAAGGTCCTCCATCCTGTCAATGGGCACTGAAAAATGACCCTTTGTGGGCATTGAAAAATGATCCCCTG
>CAYOGU010000402.1:0-2820 GCA_964403345.1 uncultured Syntrophus sp.
CGACGCGCTTTCATCGAGCGAAACATCCCCCTCGATTCTCCCGTCGCCGCCGAGATAGCCGTCGATGGAAGAACAGGCCGACCGCCCCTGGGCGATGGCGTCGATGATGGTCCTGGGTCCTGTGACCGCATCGCCCGCGGCAAAGATGCCCGGTATCGTGGTCGCCGATTTTGCATCGATCTTCACCGTGCCGTTTTGATTCTCCACCAGCTTTAAGGCCCCCGCATCAGCCGCCTGACCGACTGCCATGATGACGGTGTTGCAGGCAAGCGAAAACTCGCTCCCTTCAACAGGCACGGGCCTCGGCCTTCCGCTGCTGTCCAGGGGACCGGGACTCATCCGGATGCAGAGGGCCTTCCCCTTGAGAATCCTGATCGGCGCCGTCATGAACTCGATGCGGACCCCCTCCTCCTCGGCCTCTGCCACTTCGTCCGGCGATGCCGGCATGTCCTGACGGTTTCGGCGGTAGAGCAGGGTCACCTTCGCACCCATGCGGACACTGGCCCGTGCGGCGTCAATGGCCGAATTGCCGCCGCCGACCACGATGACCTTCTTTCCGACGGCCGTCATCGCGCCCGTGTTGACCGCCTTGAGAAAGGCCAGACCGTCCATGACCAGGGAAGAATCCTCTCCTTCGATTCCCATTTTCAACGGCTTCCAGGCGCCGGATGCGACCAGGACGGCGTCGTAACCCCGGTCCTTCAATTCCTGGGCGGACCGGACGGACGAGGAGGTGACGATCTCGACCCCTCGCCGCCGGATCGTCTCAATCTCCCGATCGACCACATCGTTGGGCAGGCGGTATTCCGGAATGCCGTAACGGAGCATCCCCCCCGCCTCGGGAAGCGCCTCAAAAACGGTCACGGCATGCCCCTTCCCGGCCAGGTAATAGGCCGCCGTCAGACCACAGGGACCGGACCCGATCACGGCCACCTTCCTGCCGCTTGGCTTCGCCCTCCGCTCGTATACCGGCACACCGCCCCTCTCCTCCGCAGCCCGTTTCAACAGACGGATGGCGATGGCTTCGTCGTACTGGATGCGCGCACATTTCGATTCGCAGGGGTGGACGCAGGCGTGGCCGCATACGGCGGGGAAAGGAATCCTTTCGCGGATCACTGCCAGCGCCCCGTCGAAATCCCCGCTCCGGACATGCCGGATATACCGCGGAACATCGATCCCGGCGGGACAGGCCTCCCGACAGGGGGCGATGGTTTTCTTCAGGTCGCATGCGGCTCCCATGACAACTCCTTTCTGACCGCTATCATCCGGTTCCCCTCCAGGCCGCGCGATGAGTCATCCTTCCAGAACCGGCCGCCCGGAAAACGAACCCGTTGACTATTATGGGACGACCAGCGCGATGCCGGCCTCCAGAGCTTCGAGGTTCAACGCCAGGGTTTTCCCGGTAAAACGTTTCCCGATCACCGCAGCCAGACTCCGGGTCTCCACCATCCCGTATCGCTTGGCCATGCAGCCCAGGGCGATGATGTTCGCCATACCGACATGACCGATCCGGCTGGCCATCTCGGTGAAGGGGTGACCGGAGAGATGGTCGCCCTGTCTTGCTTTCAGCAGGGTGGTGTCGTACAGAATCTCCGTCCCCCGGCCGGTCAGCGACAGGAACCTCTCCATAGCCTCCTCTGTCAGGGCCAGCACGACGTCCGCGTTCTGGACCTCCTGAAAGATGATCTCGTCCCGGTCGATGATCACCCCGGCCATCGAAAAACCGCCCCGGGAGGCAATGCCGTAGGAAACAGTTTGAACGACATTCCTGCCCTCCAGAATGGCCGCCTCCGCCAGCATGATTCCCGACACCACCAGGCCCTGCCCCCCGGAACCGGCCAGGATCACTTCATATCTCTCCTTTTTCATATCCTTCCGTTCCCTTCCTCTAGCCCTTGCAGGCGATCGCCCTGATCTGCTCGTACCGCTCGCTGAAATCCGGATCGTTCCGATCCACCATTCTTCCGATCGGGAAGAAACCCTCCCGTTCCTGCGGCGGCCGGCGGTTGAACTCGTCAACGGGAAGCGCCTTGTCCCTGAGCCAATGGAGCATGTCGGCCGCGGTCTTCATGTCGTTGTGACGACCGAAATTCGTGGGGCAGGGGCTGTAAACCTCCACCACGGAAAATCCTTTCTTGGTCAGGGCCTCCTTGATGTGGGTCTTCATCTCCCAGACATGGTAGGGCGTTGTTCTGGCCACGTAATTTGCCCCGGCGACCTCTGCCAGGGCGCAGATATTGACCCCCCGTTCCGGGTTGCCATAAACGCAGGTCTGGGTGAACATACCGCCCGGGGTGGTTCCGGAAAACTGGCCGCCCGTCATGCCGAAATTGAAGTTGTTGATGATGATCGCGGTAATGTCCATGTTTCTCCGGGCGGTGTGCAGAAAATGGTTCCCTCCGATCGTGACGCTGTCCCCGTCCCCCATCAGGGCCACCACGTTCAGTTTGGGGTTGAATGCCTTGATCCCCGTGGCATAGGTCAGGGCACGGCCGTGGGTTGTGTGCAGGGCATTGGTGACCAGATAGTCGTCGGCCTTTCCCGTGCAGCCGATCCCCGTGATGACCACCGTATCCTCGCGCCTGTACCCCAGCTCCTCGAAGGACCTCAGCAGTGCGCCCAGCATGACACCCACACCGCATCCCGGACACCACATGTGCGGCAGGACCCCGTCTTTCAGATATTTCATGCCTGTTGCGTGCGACACGTTATCCCCCTTCACTCTCTGACCGTTTCATCGTTCATCCGATCACCTTGAGGATATCCTGCGGTGTGATGATTTGGCCGTTGAAGCTGTTGACCTGCCTCAGGTCCGCCCCG
>CAYOGU010000403.1:0-2819 GCA_964403345.1 uncultured Syntrophus sp.
AAAACGGCCCGAGAACGCGTCGGGTCCGCAATTGGCCACGACGCTGGCCTGTGAGGGATTATGTGGTTTTCTCGTCCGGATCCCCAGAAGATCGGTTTGAACCGTCCGAAGATCAAGGACGGTGATTTCGCCATGGCCTATGCCTTCCGGAACTGCCTCCAGGCCAGTATCGGTGGCGGGACCTTCACAGGCCAGTACGCCTTCTACGGGGCCAAGGCCCCGAAGATCGGCGGCGGCCGGTTCACAACGGATTTCTCCTTCTATGCCTCGGAGGGGCCCCGGGTCTCGGGCGGTCTCTTCTCGGGCAAGATGGCCTTCTACGGGGCTTCCTCGGCCCAGATCGAGGAGGGGGACTTCCAGGGACCGTGGGCCTTCTGTGAGAGCCAGGGGATTCGGATCCTGGGCGGCCGATTCTCCGGGGAGGGCACCTTGAGCGAAGCCGTCCAGGCGGTCGTCAGCGGCGGTATCTTCACCGGGCCGGATTTCGGGATCACCTCCCGACAGATGGTCGTGACCGGCGGCGAGTTCTCCGGGGCGGACCTGCTGAAGTCCAGCCAGAACGCCCTGGTCTTGGGCGGCCGGCTTGGCAGCGAGGCCGCCTTCGAGGATGCCCGTAACATCGGGGTACTCCTGGACGGCGACATCCGGGAGGTACGCAACCCCCTGAGCGGGGTCATCGCGGCCAAGAGGATCCGACGCATCGTTTTCGACCGGGGAAAACCCGCGGACGTGATCATCGTCAGCGAATCGGTCGGCGAGGGCGCGGCCCATGCCGATCGGATCGAACCCGGCTGCGTCCCCCCGGTGCCCCGAGAACCGGACCAGGCATTGAAAGCCCTTCAGGCCTTATCCGATTCTATCCGTTCAGGGTAGAGGAGGAGAGTCCGATGATGGAATGATCCCGCCGCTTTCGGGACCGGATCATCCGGAAAGGAACAAATGAAGAACATCATCGTCACAGGATCCTCGGGCCTGATCGGCTCCGAGGTCGTTACCTTCTTTCACCGGCAGGGCTATTTCGTCCATGGGGTGGACAACAACCAGCGGGCGGTCTTTTTCGGCCCCCAGGGAGACACCCGATGGAGCCAGCAGCGGCTGGAGAGCACGCTCCGGAATTTCCGGCACCACGAACTGGACATCCGCGACCGGCGGGGCGTCGCCGATCTCTTCAAGGAACTGCGTCCCGCGGCGATCGTCCATGCCGCTTCGCAGCCCTCCCACGACCGGGCAGCGGCGATCCCCTTCGACGATTTCGACACGAACGCCGTCGGGACCCTGAACCTCCTGGAGGCCGCGCGGCAGACCTGCCCGGAGTCGCCCTTCGTCTTCATGTCCACCAACAAGGTGTACGGCGACCGCCCCAATACGATCCCGCTCGTGGAACTGGAGACCCGCTGGGACTATGCCGATCCCGCCTATGCCGAGGGGATCGCGGAGGATTTCTCCATCGACCAGTCGAAGCACTCCCTCTTCGGGGCTTCGAAGGTGGCTGCGGATATCATGGTGCAGGAATACGGACGCTACTTCGGCATGCCCACCTGCTGCCTCAGGGGGGGATGCCTCACCGGTCCCAACCATTCCGGCGTCGAACTCCACGGGTTCCTGAGCTACTTGGTCAAGTGCAACCTGGAGGGGCGGGAATACCGGATCTTCGGCTACAAGGGGAAGCAGGTCCGCGACAATATCCATTCCGAGGACGTGGCCCGCTTCATCTACGCCTTCACCCTCGCCCCGCGTTGCGGCGAGACTTACAACCTCGGTGGCGGCAAGGCGAACTCCTGCTCCATCTTCGAGGCCTTCCGGCTGACCGAGGCGTACAGCGGAAAGGCCCAAGTCTACACCTACCTGGATGAAAACCGCATCGGCGACCACATCTGCTACTACAGCGACCTTCGGAAGATGAAGGCCCACTATCCCGGCTGGGGCATTACCAAAACACTGGAGCAGACCATCGAGGAGATCGTCCGCTCCTGGCAGGAGCGTCTGACGTTATGAGGATCCTGATCACGGGCATCTGCGGTTTCGTGGGGAGCTGCCTGGCGGAGAGTTGGCTGGAGGCGGAGCCGGGCCTCGAGATCTGCGGCTTGGACAACCTCATCCGGCCGGGGAGCGAGGTGAACCGCGCCCGGTTGCAGAGGATGGGGATCCGGCTCCACCACGGCGACATCCGCATGGCCTCCGACTTCGATGTCCTGCCGCCGGTGGACTGGGTCCTCGATGCGGCGGCCAATCCCAGCGTCCTGGCGGGCGTTGACGGCCAGGTCAGCAGCCGGCAGCTCACCGAGCACAACCTCCAGGGGACGGTGAACATCTTGGAGTACTGCAAGCGGCACGGCGCGGGGTTCTTGCTGATGAGCACCAGCCGGGTCTATGCCGTGAGCTCCTTGGCGGCTCTTCCCGTCGTCGTTGATGGCGCCCGGTTCTCCCTCCGGGAGGATCGCCCCCTTCCGGAGGGGGTCACTGCGGAGGGGGTGAACGAATCCTTCAGCACCGCGTCGCCGATCTCCCTCTACGGGAGCACGAAACTGGCTTCGGAGGTCCTCGCCCTGGAGTACGGCGAGACCTTCGGTTTCCCGGTCTGGATCAACCGCTGCGGCGTCCTGGCCGGGGCCGGGCAGTTCGGCAAGGCCGACCAGGGGATCTTCGCTTACTGGATCAACGCCTGCCTGCGCCGTCGGCCCCTGACCTATATCGGTTTCGGCGGCTGTGGCTACCAGGTGCGCGACGGCCTCCACCCGCGCGATCTGATTCCCCTGCTGCGGAAGCAGGTCCTTGCCCCGGCTGCGGCGAGGCGCGTGATCAACCTGGGCGGGGGCAGG
>CAYOGU010000404.1:0-2813 GCA_964403345.1 uncultured Syntrophus sp.
TTTCTCGATTTTCTCGCGTCTCCGCCCTCGGGACGGGGACCCGGAACGGAGGTCGGCAGGGGCGCGGCGCGGCGTCGGGATCTTCATGGCGTACCCCCTCCTTCCGCCGGGGGGGATCCCCCCTCGCCGTTCGCCGAGGCCGGGGAAAAGCCGTTCCCCAACTGGGAGTCGAAGATCTCCCGGTAGATGGGGCTCACGGCCATCAGCTCGGCGTGGCTCCCCTGGGCGGCGATCCGCCCCCCTTCAAGGACGACGATCCGGTCGGCCCGAAGGACCGTGCTGATCCGCTGGGCCACGACGAGGGTCGTGCGTCCCCGATGGGACGCCATGGCCTCCTGAATCCGGGTCTCCGTCTCCACATCCACGGCGCTGGTGCTGTCGTCGAGGATCAGGATCCGGGGCCTCATCAGGAGCGCCCGGGCGATGGCGATCCGCTGCTTCTGCCCTCCCGAGAGGTTCGTCCCGCGCTCCTCGACGTGGGTGTCGTAACCCTTCGACAGGGCCGTGATGAAGTCGTGGGCCTGCGCCTCCCGGGCCGCCTCGATGATCTCGTATTCCTCGGCGTCAGGGGCGCCGTAGCGGATGTTCTCACGCACGGTCCCCGAGAAGAGGACCGTTTCCTGAGGAACGACGGCGATCGCGGCCAGGAGGGATTCCTGCTTGATGGAGCGGAGGTCGGTCCCGTCCAGGAGGATGCGGCCGGCCGTCGGGTCGTAGAAACGGGGGACGAGATTCACCAAGGTCGACTTGCCGGAACCGGTCGCCCCAAGGAAGGCCACGGTCTGTCCCGGTTCGACGGTGAGGTCGATCCCATCGAGGACATTCTCGGCGCCCTCCCCGGCATAACGGAAGGAAACATTCTCGAAGGCGAGGCGCCCCCGCACCGGCTGTGGCAGGGAAACCGCGTCGGGGGCGTCCAGAACGGCGGGGACGACCCGGAAGACCTCGTCGATCCTGCGGGCAGAAACGATCCCGGCGGCCCAGATGTTCGACAGGAAGGTCATCATGATCAGCGGCGCCATTGTCGTGAGCAGGTAGTTCGTGAAGGCCACGATCTGCCCGACGGTGAGATCTCCCTCAACGGCGCCGAGGCCTCCGACCCAGATGACGATCACCACGCCGGCGTTCACGCACATCGACAGGGCCGGGGGCATGCAGGAGAGGATCCGCATCACCCGGATCGCACGGCCTGTCAGTTCCTCGTTGGCCGACGCGAAACGCTCCTCCTCAAAATCGGCCCGGACAAAGGCCTTGACGAGCCTTACCCCGGAGATGTTCTCCTGGAGGATGGTGTTGAGACGGTCGAGACGCCGCTGGACAGAGCCGAAGAGGGGTTCCATCCGGGCGATGAAAAGGACGATGACCGCGGCGGTGAAGGCAAGGACCGGCAGCATGACCAGGGCAAGCCGCGGGCTCGTCAGGACCATCAGGATCAGACTCCCGAGCATCAGGAGGGGGGCGCGTGTTCCGATCCTGAGCGAGATCAGGACCACGCGCTGGACGGCGTTCGTGTCGCTTGTCAGGCGGACCAGGAGCGAGCCGGTCTTCAGGGCGTCGAGGTCGGCGAAGGAAAAGACCTGGATCCGGCTGAAGAGTGCGTCGCGGAGGTCGCGGGCCACCCCCTCGGCGACCTGGACGGAAAGGAGGTTGTTCCCGACAGCCAGAAGGGCGCTCACAAGGGAAATCCCGATCATCCCGAAGGCCGTTCCGAGGACCTTCCCCTGGTCACCCCGGGCGATCCCCTCGTCGATGATCCGCTGGATCAGCCGGGGGATGGCCAGGTCCATGCAGACCAGAGCCGTCAGGAGGAGCAGGGCCAGGGCGGCACGCTTCCCGTAGGGCCGAACGAAAGGAGCAAGGTTGAGGATCGGGGCCATGGTTGTGCATCCCTCCGCCGGCCCCAGGTCGTCCAGGTCTTGGGAAATCGTCCCCATGCATGCATCCGGGACAACGGGCAGGCGCCTTCAGTCGGGCGGGCTCTGTTTTCCCCTCTGTCCTCGTACATCAGGGTGTCCGCCTTGGTCATGAGCGACTCGAGGGTGACGTGATCTCCCGTTGGCCCATCCGGCGGGCAGAGGGTGGATCTTCCGGATCAGGGTTTTCTCTGGCCAAACCGGTTGTAGCTGACCTTGTCGAAGCGGAGTTCCTCTTTCCTGTAGGGTGACATATCCTCGGCGGGATATCCGATCGCAATGATGCAATGGACGGTCAGGTTACCGGGAAGCCCCAGGAGCCCGCCGATATATTCCGTCGAGGTCCTGGCGTCGCTATATTGGTTTCCCCTCATCTGCGCCCAGCGGCTTCCCAGGCCAAGGGACTGGGCGGCATACTGCATGGTTACCGCGGCAATCGAGCAGTCCTCGATCCAGAGCGGCGACGAGGATGCGTCCGCACAGACGACGACGGCCGCCGGGGCGTCCTTGAGAAAGGCGGCCCCCATGGGTTTTGCTGTTGAGAGTTTCTCCAGAAGGGCCCGGTCCGTGACGACCACAAACTCCCAGGGTCTGGCGGCCCTCCCGGAGGGAGAACGCAGGGCCGCCTCGAGGACGGCCTCCATCTTCTCCGGCTCTACCGGCTTGGCCGCATACCTCTTGATACTCCGCCTCTTCTTTGCCAGTTCGCTGAACATCCCCTCTCCTTTCCATTGCTCTCGTGCGTCCGATGACTCATGAAAAGGCCCTCTGTCGAACCGTACACGACAGGCGCCGCTAATGAAACATGTTACCACATAAATCCGACGCGGAGTAGTCTTGGAGGGACCCTTCCCGGATCAATCCCCATCGGCCGCCAGCCCCTTTCCGGCATCGAAGGCC
>CAYOGU010000405.1:0-2781 GCA_964403345.1 uncultured Syntrophus sp.
GGACCGGATGAAGGGGGTCACGGCTGTCATCGAGAACACGGCCGGACAGGGGACGAACCTCGGCCATCGCTTCGACCAACTGGCGGCGATCCTCTCCCGGGTCCGGAACCGGGGCCGGGCGGGAGTCTGCCTCGACACGGCCCATGCCTTCGCTGCCGGCTACGATCTCCGGACGCCCGAAGTCTTCGCCAAGACCATGGCGGAGTTCGGGCGGACCGTGGGCTTCGCTTCTCTCAAGGCCGTCCATATGAACGACTCTAAGGCGGACCTCGGAAGCCGGGTGGACCGTCATGCGCCGATCGGCAAAGGAAAGATCGGTTTGGAAGCCTTCCGGCTCGTCATGAACGAAAACCGCTTCGACGGAATCCCCATGATTCTGGAGACACCGGAGAAGGCCCTCTGGGCCGAGGAGATCGCCCTTTTGGACAGTCTGGTGACGCCGTGATGCCGAGATCCAATCCGCCCCCCAAAAAAAGTCGAGAGGTCCCTCTGGAACGGGCGCTCTCCAAGATGGGCATCGCCTCACGGAGCGAGACCCGCCGATGGATCCTCGCCGGCAGGCTCGCCGTGGACGGCGTCATTCGGGACGAGCCGCAACACCCCGTCGTCCCCGAGGAGGTCCGCTTGACCCTGGACGGCCGTCCCCTGACGGGGGAACCCTCCCGGACCGTCATGGTCCACAAGCCGAAAGGCCTGGTCACGACACGTTCCGACGAGCGGGGACGGCCTACCGTCTACGATCTCCTTCCCGAATCCAGGCGGCATCTGAAGGCCGTGGGGAGGCTCGACATGGCGAGCTCGGGCCTGCTCCTCTTCACCGGCGACAACCGCCTGGCCGCCTGGATCACCGATCCCGAGAACGCCGTTCCGAGGGTCTACCGGGTCACGGTCCGGGGCCGCGTCACGGACGATGAACTGGCGCGCCTGGCAGGAGGCATCGAGGACGCGGGCGAATGCATGAAGCCGCATCAGGTGACGCTCCGGAAGGCGAGCGGCCGGGAGTCGCACCTCATGGTCACCCTGACCGAGGGGAAAAACCGGGAGGTCCGCCGCATCTTCGCGGCTGTCGGCCACGAGGTGACGGCTCTCAAACGGGTGGCCCTTGGGGGACTGGTACTGGGAAACCTCCCGCCGAGCCAATGCCGCGAGATCACCCCGGAGGAACTCCGGGTCGCTTTCCCCGGCGCCCCGGTTTCCGTGGGCCGCAGCAGGAAGGATTGACAGAGGCAAAGGCCTCTGCCACGATAGGGAAGAAAGGAGATTACTGTCCATGGAATACAGACCCCTTGGCGATACGGGCATCCGGATATCGGCACTTGCCCTGGGGACGATGACCTTCGGGCGCGAAGCGGACCGAAAGGAGTCCGCGGCGATCTTCGGCCGCTGCCGGGACGCCGGCATCAACTGTTTCGATTGCGCCGACGTCTACTCGAACGGCGAGGCGGAAAAGATTCTGGGCGAGCTCATCGCCGGCAGCCGCAACGAGTTGGTCATCACGACCAAGGTCGCCGGCAAGACGGGCGGCGACATCAACGCCCGGGGACTCTCGCGCCGCCACGTGATGGAGGCCGTCGAGGCCAGCCTCAGGCGGCTGAAGACCGACCGGATTGACCTGTATATCCTCCACCGCTTCGACGAGCAGACCCCGCTGGAGGAAACCCTCCGCGCCCTGGATGACCTCGTCAGCCAGGGGAAGATCCTCTATGCTGGGGCGAGCAACTTCAGCGCCTGGCAAATAATGAAAGCCCTTGGGATCTCTGCCCGGGAGGGGCTGGCCGCCTTCAAGTGCATCCAGCCCATGTACAACCTGGTCAAACGCCAGGCCGAGGTGGAGATCCTGCCCATGGCCCTTTCCGAGCGGATCGGCGTCATCGCTTACAACCCTCTGGGGGGAGGCCTCCTGACGGGAAAGTACGCCCGGACGGAAGGGGCGGAGGCCGGGCGGCTGGATGCCAACGAGATGTATAAAAGCCGCTATGGCGAAACCTGGATGCACGACGCGGCGGCGGGGTTCGCCGCCTTCGCCCGCAAGGAGGGATTCTCCCCTGCGGCGCTGGCCCTTGCCTGGGTGGCCCATCACCCGGCCGTCACGGCGCCGATCCTGGGGGCCCGGAGCGTGGCCCAGATCGAGGAAGCCCTGACGGCCGCCGAGATCGCCATGACCGAAGAGCTCTACGCGCGGATCTCGGCCCTCACCCCGGCCCCGCCGTCGGCAACGGACCGGTCGGAGACGGTCAAGTCTCCGAACATGATCTGACCCCTGCAGGATCGGACCGCCCCCTGCGCGCATGAAGGGCCGGACGGCCTCCCGGGCGACGGGCCTCTGAGCGGTGGACAAAGACCCGTCGCCGGTTCATCACCCGAATCAGCCGCGAATCTTCCTGAGGAGCCAGGCCATGTGCTGGCCCAGGGTCTGCATCGTGTTGATCCCTTCCTCGTCCTTTTCCACGGCCCCCGGCTCCCGGCCGAAGCCGATGTTCCAGTAGCTCGATCCCACGACGAACATCTGGGCGATCAGGAAGAAGAGGTTGAGGGAGGTGAAGGCATGCATGGCGCCGGCCCTCCGGACCGCCACCACCCCTGCGCCGACCTTCCTCTTCAGGAGCCCTCCGTTGACCCGGGCGACCATGCCCGTCCTCTCGATCAGGGCCTTCATCGCGGCGTTCACATCTCCGAAATAGGTCGGCGAGCCCAGGAGGATGCCGTCGGCCGCGACCATTTTGTCCAGGCAGTCGTTGGCGATGTCGTCGGTGATTGCGCAACGGCCGTCGGCCCTCTCCA
>CAYOGU010000406.1:0-2760 GCA_964403345.1 uncultured Syntrophus sp.
CGTTCTCGTGGATCATGGCGTGGCCGTCCCAGGCCAGGTCCGTCGTCGATTCCCCGGGGCCGGCCGCGGCGTAGAGGTACGCCGAGATGCAGCGCGCCGACTGGTTGGCGGTCAGGCTCTGGCGGTACTCCGCCTTGCCGATGGTCACGTTGGAGGCGGAGAGGTTCCCGATCACGGTGGCCCCGGCCAGGGCGGCGAAGCAGGAGGGGGGGATGGGGACCCAGACGTCCTCGCACAGCTCCAGGAACAGGCTGAAATGGGGGACGTTCCGGACCTCGAAAATCAGGTCCGGCCCGAAGGGGACCTCCTGGTCGCCCAGGCGGACGGTCTCCGAGAGGCGCTGCGCGGCCGGGCTGAACTGGCGGGACTCGTAAAACTCCCGGTAGTTGGGCAGGTAGGACTTGACCGCCGCCCCGAGGAACCGGCCCCGGTAGAGCACGACGCCGCAGTTGAACAGCCTGGAATCGACCCTGAGCGGGGCGCCGACCGCGAGGATCGTGTTGAGGGAGGCCGTCTCGGCGGCGATCCGGCCGAGGGCGGCGAGGACCCCCTGGAGGAGGGTCTCCTGGTGGAAGAGGTCCTCGTTGGAGTAGGCCGAAATGCCCAGCTCCGGGAAGAGGGCCAGGACGGCCTTTTTCTCGGCCGCTTCCCGGGCCAGCCGGACCGTCTCGTCCGCGTTGAACCGGGTGTCGGCCACCTTCACCTCGGGGATGCAGACGGCGGCCCGGATGAACCCGTGGCGGTAGAGGTTGAAGTATTCGTCCTTCTTATGGGCGGCTCCCATGGCTACTCCTTTTCGACGTAGGCGTAGGCGCTGTGGTTGTGGATGCTCTCGAAGTTCTCCGCCTCCACGCTGTACCAGGTGAAATTGGGGTCCCGGTCGAGGGCCGTCGCCACGTTCCGCACCACGTCCTCGACGAACATGGGGCTCTCGTAGGCCCTCTCCGTCACGTACTTCTCGTCGACGCGCTTGAGCAGGGAATAGACCTCGCCGCTGGAGCACGCCTCGATCAGGGCGATCACGTCCTCGATCCAGAAGAATTTCTTGAAACGGAGCCGGACCGTGACCATGCTGCGCTGGTTGTGGGCGCCGTAGCGGCTGATCTCGCGGGAGCAGGGGCAGACCGTCGTCACGGGGACCGTCATCCCCACGATGAAGTCCATGCCGTTGCCGTCGCTCGTCCCGAGGAAGTGGCACCGGTACTCCATCAGGCTCTTGGCCCGCGAGCGGGGGGCCGTCTTCTCGATGAAATAGGGGAACTCGACCTCGATGTGGGCCGACTCGGCGTGCAGCTTGGCCCGGATCTTCTCGAGGATCCCATGGAAGGTCCGGATATTGACCTGCTCGCGGATCTCGTTGAGCACCTCCACGAACCGGCTCATGTGGGTCCCCTTGAAGCGGCGCAGGAGGGAGACGTACATGTTGATCGTGGCGTTGACCGGCTGGGTCCCGTGGGCGCGGTCCAGCACGACGATCGGGTATTTGAGCCCCTTCACGCCGACCTTCCGGATGTCGATGTTCCTCTCGTCCGCGAGGTTCTGGATATCGATCATAGGCTGTACGCCACGGAGGCGTTCTCCGACTCCCAGACCTTCACCCGCGACAGACTCAGGGCCGTCCCCCGGAGCCTGGCGCCGATCCGCTCGTGGAGGAAGCGGGCGATCTGCTCCGAGGAAGGGTTCAGTCCCTTGAAGCTGTCGAGCTCGTTGAGATACTTGTGGTCCAATTCGTCGAGGACCTCGGCGGTCCAACCCTTGAGGATGCGGAAATCGATCAGGAGGCCCTCTTCATTGAGGGACTCGCCGACGACCGAGACCTCCACGAGGAAGTTGTGGCCGTGAAGCGTCTCGCACTTGCCGCCGATCTCCTTGAGCAGGTGGGCGGCGGAAAAGGATTTTCGGATGGTCACCTCGTACATGGCTGTCCCCCTCGATGAATCGAATAACTATACCACAAAGACCGGCCGGGGATAAACGGGAAAATGGCCGCCCCTACCGGAGGGCCTCCAGCCGGCAGGGGCCGCGCTGCCGGATGGGGACCAGGGCGCTCTTCCTGAATTCCAGGAAGAGCGCCTTATCGCGGTCGGTCAGGGGGCTCGGTTCGCCCAGGAGGTAGGTCTCGTCGTACATCAGGTGGGTGAAACCCTCGCCCCTCAGGCGCTGCCGGACCGCCTCGGGCGAGTCGGCCGCGGCCAGGGCCTTCTGCAGGGTGCGGGCCTCGAACAGGGCGTCGGCATAGCAGTCCCGCTCGCAGAGATAGGTGAAGTTCTTCACGAACACCAGCATGACCCGGCTCCCCGGCGGCAGCTCCCGGTTCATGTCGCGGTACAGGGGATAGAGGGGGAGCGTCCGGGACAGGAAGGCCTCCCGGTCCTCCAGGCCCGCCGCGGCCGGGAGGGGGCGGACCTTGGCGAACTCCCTGGAGATCTCCCAGGCGTTGAAGGCCATGGACCCGGCGACGATCAGGGCCAGGAGCCAAAAGACCGGCCGGCTGCGGTCCCGGTACTCGGCCAGGAGGACGCCCACGACCGCGGCCAGGACGGCGAAAAGGGGGATCAGGTAGCGGGTCTGCTGGGCCGAGGAGGCCCAGAAGCAAAAGGCCGCCGCTCCGTAGAGGAGAAGGACCTTGAGGGGAGCTCCCCAGCGGCGGACCCCGGCGAGGAAGGGGAGGGTGAGAAGGAAGATCGGCCCCAGGATGCCGTCGAAGGCGGGGCTGTCCGTGCGAGCCCGGAGGCTGAGGTTCCAGGGCAGGAGGAGATA
>CAYOGU010000407.1:0-2755 GCA_964403345.1 uncultured Syntrophus sp.
CCCCAGCACCGAGAAAGGCTCTCGATCTCATATCTCACATCGGCCCACCAATCTCAAACACATAGTCGTTGGAAAGCCACCTGACCGTCGTGGTCCGCACGTTGATCTTGATCTTCCCGGTGGCGGCATAGCCGGGATAGCAAGACGGGGAAGTCCACTTCTTCACCGTGGAAAGTCCCCCGCCCCAGATGGACGCCCCCCACAATGCCGTTCCCCACAGGTAGATCGTGGATGGCGTGTAGGTGGCCGTCCCGCTCAAGTACCTGTCCGTGTAGTCGATGTCCACGCCCGTCAGGAAGCTCACCGTGCTGTCCACCTCGAGAACGGGGCGAAGCAACTTGACCTGTTTTCCGACCCCGCCCTTGCCGAAGTTGGTAAACGCAGGCTTCCCATAGGCCACGATGTCGCTCGTCCCGTCAGGACTGCCGGCAACCCAAGCCTTGGCAGTTCCCGTCCCGGAGCAGAAGTAGAGTTCGTTGTTCAGGACCGCGAAATCCTCTGCGTTCCACCCCGTGAACTTGCACCAAGACTTGGTGATCGTGTTCATCACATATTGAGAATGATCCCCATCCTCAGCCGCAGGGACGTTCACCAGCATGGCAGACTGCTTCGGGAACACAATCGCCTTCCAGCCATAGACCGAGAAGTACAGCTTGGATGCGTCGTTGAAAGCGTTCTCGATCTTGAAGGAGAGGGATTCCTTGTTGTCGATGACGTTGCTCTGGATAGCCTTTGTGAGAGGGAAGGCACCATTCTGCGTCAGCACCACCAAGTCCCCGCCGAATTTGCAAAGGCAGTTCCTTCCGATGGGCTTGCCGATGTAGAACGCCCCCACCTTGCTCCATGAGGCAGCGGAAGAAGGGTTCGTCCCCTGATAGACGATGCACTCCCCCTCGCTGGTGATGGCGATGAAGCGATCATCAGGGCCGTCCCCGGCATCCAGGGTCAGGGTTCCAATCGCCATGAGGTAGCCGCCCCGCACGCACTCCGCATCCAGTTGGAACCTCGTTACCGCCCCGCCCGCAGCACCAGCCGCGAGGTAGTAGAACGACAGGGAGTTGTTGACGAGGAAGATGAGCCGGCCCTTGAAGGCGCTCACATAGCAGATGGTCGTGGTGGTGATCCCGGTGATGGCCGGGGTGCTGACCCCATCAACGGCGGTCCAAGTGGTCCCGTTGTAGTAGGCCGGCTTGTCCACCCCGTTCGCTGCGATGAGGTAGTTGTTCGTCCCATCCCCGAACATCGTCCAGACATGCTTGCCATTCGTCCGGGCTAGTTTCGACGCCCCTACAGCCCCCGCGCTGGTGACATCGTAGATGCCTGACGAGGTGTAGCAGTACATCGTGTTCGTGCCCGAGAGGGCGTTGTAGACGGCAAGCGTCTTCCCGTTGCCGGTCATCCCGGTTGCGTGAGTGGTGTAGCCGCCCCTCACCTCGCAATAGGAAGTCCTCGGAAACCAGTTCTCAAGGGCGACGGCATCCGTGGGCGGCATCTCGGCAAGCGCATCCCTGGCGTTCCACCCACCGACAGGAGCGGGGATGGATTGCGTGGACGAAGTTTGGGCTCGCCCAATCCGACCCTTCTGGCGAAGTGGGGTTCTCATGTCATGGCCTCATCCAGTTGCCGGAAACCGTCTTGTTGCCGGTCGTGGTGTTGTCGAAGACGGCGGCAGTCGCCGCATGACCGACATTGTTCGTCACGGTGAATTCGGTGATCGTTCCGGGCGAACTCTCGCCAACCGCCACAACGTACCCTGCGGTTCTGGTCGCGGAGTTGTTGTAGTGGGTGTTCCCGACGATGTTGAAAAGCCCTGACGGGTCATTGGCCGCAATGACCCCGCTTCCGGCCCCTGCCGTGCAGCAGTCGAAAAAGGTGTTGCCTACCACGTTCACGCCGACGCAATCGGACAGGAGGACGCCGTTCCCCTCGCACAACCCGAGGTAGTTTCCATTGACCACGATGTTCGACACGACCCCGCTTGACGAGGCCACAAGGTGAACCCCGTAGTCCTGCCACTGGACAGCATAACTGCCGGTGATCGACACGCCGCTGGTAAGCGACCCAGAATCCGTTGCGGAGATACGCACAGCCGTCTTGGTGTCGGAGTCCGTAGCCGCAGCACCGTCGAACTGGCAAGCACTAATGAAGATGTCCTGAGCATCCCCGCCGGAATCCGACGAGATATGCACACAGTATCGCCCGTAGTACCCAACACATCCGATGAACCTGACACCCCGCAGTTCTGCCCCCGCGCCGGTTGCAATCAGCCTTACGGTGTCCTGCGTAGCCTCCCCGGTCCCGACGAACGTGCAGTTCAGGAACGTGAGGTCGCCCGTGAACAGGGTCGAATCGTCGTTGACGATGCGAAGCGCCTGACTCGTTGTACCCGACGATCTCGAGGTAGCCACCACGTTTTCGAGGTAGACGTACCTGGTCGAGAGCAGCGTCAACTGATCGCCGTGGAAGTTGGCTACGTTGACGTTGGAGATCCGGCTGTTGTTCGTTCCGTTGACCTGATAGCCCGTGTTGCCAATGACAATCCCGTAGGAGTCTGTCGCCGAGCCGGTGAACTTGAGCGCGAAGTTTTCAAGCTGGAACTGGCAAAAAGACTCCGAGGCAAGGGTAGTCGTGCCCGTGGTGAAGATGTGAATGCCGATCTTTGAGGCCGCTGTGAAGTAGCACTCAATCACCGTTCCGGTAGCGTTGGTGAGGCTCCCCGTCAGGGACGCATATCCGGGCTCACCGACCATGCGGA
>CAYOGU010000408.1:0-2735 GCA_964403345.1 uncultured Syntrophus sp.
GTACCGCGGCCGGTCGGTGGACCTGCCCGCCCTGAAGCGCCTCCTGCTGCAGATCTCGGAGCTGGTCTCGACCTTCCCCGAGATCCGCGAGCTCGATATCAACCCTGTCTTTCTCTATCCCCAGGGCAATCGGGTCGTGGATGCCCGGATTTTCATCGGTGAGGTGGAGGAAAGAGCCGCCGACACCGAGGCCGTGGATCTGAAGGCTTTCTTCTACCCCCGGAGCATCGCGGTCCTTGGCGCCTCGGGCACCCAGGGAAAATTGGGCTACAATGTGATGAGAAACCTCCTGTCCCACGGCTTTGCGGGCAGCATCTATCCGATCAATCCGAAGAGCCCGGAGGTCCAGGGGATCAAGGCCTACCGGAGCATTGCCGAAGTGCCGGGTCCGGTCGATCTGGCCATCATCATCGTCCCCGCAGAGTCGGCCCCCGCTGCGGTATCCGACTGCTGCGACAAAGGGATCCCCTTTCTCGTCGTGGAGACGGCGGGTTTTGCGGAAACGGGCGGGGAAGGGATCAAGGCGCAGACCAGGATCCTGGAGATGATCCGGGCAAAGGGCTGCCGGATTCTCGGTCCCAACTGCTCCGGGGTGATCAACACCCACCACCGGATGGTCCAGTCCATCGGCCTGATGGATGACCTGGGACGGGGAAACATCGGGCTGATCGCCCAGGCGGGGGTCTATGCGGCCGGCATTCTGACGGGGCTGCGCAACGTCATGGACTTCGGGATCGTGGCGACGATCGGCAACAAGATGGACATCAGCGAGACCGAGATCCTCGAGTTTCTGGGGAACGACGAGAACATCAACGTGATCGCCATGTACATGGAGGATGTCCGCAGCGGCCGGCGCTTCGTCGATGTGGCCCGCGAGGTGAGCGGGAGAAAGCCGGTCCTGGTCCTGAAATCGGGGCGGACCGACGCGGGCAAGAAGGCCGTCTCCTCCCACACCGCATCCCTGGCCGGAAACGATGCGATCAACGGCGCCGCCTTCCGCCAGGCCGGAATCATCCGGGCGAGGGACAACGAACACCTGTTCGGCCTGATGAAGGCCTTCGCCAAGCAGCCGCTTCCCAAGGGAGACGGCGTCCTGGTCGTGACCTACACCGGTTCGCTCGGGGTTGCCGCCACCGATACGCTCTACCTGAACGGCCTGCGGCTGGCCGACCTCGAGCCGGAACTCAAGGGCCGCCTCGAGCGGATCATCCCCGATTACGTCAAGACCCTGAATCCCGTGGACTACTCCTTCAGCATGGATCCCGATCAACTCGCGAGGACCATCGAGATCGGCGTGGAGAGTGCGGATGTGGGGAGCTTCATCGTGGTGATCCAGGGGGAGATCCTGGGTTCTTTCGTGGAGGTCCTCAAAAGGATCGACACCCGCGGCAAACCGATCCTCTGCTGCGTGGCCTGCAAGGAGTTCATGATGGCCGACGTGATCCAGATGGAACAGGCGGGAATCCCCGTCTATTCGACGGCCGAGATGGCGGCCGAGGTCCTGGCGGCCATGTACCACTACCGCGTCCGCCGCGAAAGGCGTCGATCCTAGCGGTTTCTCTCCCTCCTCATATGGAAAGAGGGGCCTGCGGCCCTAACGGTCCCCTTGGAGGATCTCCCGCGCCCGGACAATGTCCCGGTCGATCTGGGCGATGAGCGCCTCGGGGCTCGCGAAGCGGATTTCGTCCCGAATGCGCTCGATGAACAGGACATCCAGGGGCATTCCGTAAATATCCTTATTGAAATCGAACAGGTGGACCTCGATGGAGAGGGTCTCGCCGGCAAAGGTCGGATTGAAGCCGATGTTGACGACCCCTTCGAAGCGTTTTCCTTCGATCCGGGCGTGGACCGCATAAACGCCGCGGGGGGGGAGCAGTTCCTTTTCAGGGTGGATGTTGGCCGTGGGGAATCCCAGCCCGACGCCACGGTGGCGGCCCGGGATCACCTTCCCGCCGAGGTTGTATGGTCTCCCCAGGAGCTTGGCGGCGACAGCGACCTCCCCCTTCAGGATGGCTTCCCGGATCCGGGTGCTGCTGACTGTCTGACCTTCCACCTGGAAGGCGTCCATCACCTCGACTGCGAATCCCAACTGTCGGCCGAATTCGGTCAGGAAGGTTGCGTTTCCCTCCTTCTCCCTGCCAAAGGTATAGTCGTGCCCGATGAGGATCTCTCCGATCCGGAGCTTTTCCCACAGGACGGTACGGATAAAGGCCTCTGCGGTCGTCCGGGCGTATTCCAGGGAAAAGGGGATCAGGATGAGGGTGCCGATCCCGGTTTCCGCGATCAGCCGGGTCTTCTCCTCGAGAGGGGTAATCAGGTAGAAGGGGCGCAGTTCCGGATGGAGGACCTGCTTGGGATGGGGATCGAAGCTGATCACCACCGATGGCCGCCCCTGGGCGCCCGCTTTCTCGACGAGCTGCCCGAAGATGTGCCGGTGGCCGAGGTGGACCCCGTCGAAGTTGCCGATGGTTACGAAAGCCCCTCTCAAGTCAGCGGGAATGTTTTCGATCCCCCTGATGACATCCATGAGCAAACCGTCCAATCTTCTAAATTTCGGCGTTACCATAGCATCAATCCCATCAATTTCAAGAACAATTCGCATCGTCGCTCCAGCGGTCGATTTTCCTTGACAACCATCGGAGGGTCAGTGTAGATAACCGCCGAGTTCCGTATCCGGAACCACTGCCGAAGTGGCGGAATTGGTAGACGCGCTAGGTTCAGGGTCTAGTGGGCGT
>CAYOGU010000409.1:0-2709 GCA_964403345.1 uncultured Syntrophus sp.
AGATTAGCCCCTGCCGCGGCCATACCGGTGAGGAGCTCCGGTTCCCGGCCCGGAGAGTCCATGACCACCAGCCCCTTATCTGCGGGATGCTGTCCGTACTCGTATACAGCCTGGACCACCGTATGGCCGATCTTGGCGATGGCTCCCAGGGACTTTTCCTCGATCGTGGTCAGCCCTCCCTTGATATTGCCGGGAGTGGGCTGACCGCCGCGCATATCGACCCCCATGGCCTTGACCCGCTGCTCCATGCGATCCACGAGCCGCAGGACTTCCCGGCCGGTCTTCTCGTCCTTGCACTGGCGGGCCAACAAATGTTCGGCTCCGATGAATTCCGTCACCTCCCCCAGGATGGCCGTTCCCCCCTCTCCGATCAACCGCTCCACGGCGACCCCCAAAGCCGGATTGGCGGCCAACCCGCTGGTGGTATCGGAACTGCCGCATTTGAGGCCGAGGACCAGTTCGCTGACAGGACATTCTTCCCGTCGGAGCCGGGAGGCCTCGATGGCCATCTGCTGGGCCGCCAGCACGCCCTGGGCCGTGGTCCTGGCCGCGCCGCCCTCCCCTTGGAGGGCTAGGACATGGACCGGTTTTCCACAGTCTGTGGCGGCCTTGACCACCTGCGCCACATCCGTCCCTTCACAACCCAGACCCACCAGGACCACCGCCGCCAGGTTCGGATTCTGGACCAGCCCGCAGAGGGCCTGCGTCACCCTGACTAGGTCGGGAGGGGTCTGGCAGCACCCCTGCTGATGGCTGAAGGCGACCGCGCCTTTGACCTGTCCGGCGATCGCTCGCGCCGCCTCGTTGGCGCAGACGACCGTCGAGAGGACCCCCACATAGTTCCGCGTGCCCACGCTGCCGTCCGGTCTTCGATATCCCCAGAATGTCATCGCTCTCTCCGTTGATCGTGATGGTTGGATTTCAGGCCAGGTCGCCGCGTCCGCGCATACTCTCCACGTTGTGCACATGGACGTGTTCCCCAGGCCGGATGTCCTGCTTAGCCCGGCCGATCGCCGTTCCATATTTCAAGATGGCCCCACCGCATCCAATATGGCGGAGCGCCAGTTTGTGGCCGAAGGGAACGTCCTGCACCACCTTGACTCCCATCTCCCGTCCCTCGACCTCCACACGGGCCATCGTCCCCGCCTGAATTTTCTGGATGGCGGTGGCCACGTTGTCCTCCTGCTTGATCACGATCGCATTCCTACGCATAGACGCCTCTCAAGGATTACCGTTCAACAAGGGACCGGAGCCCTTCCGCCCAACGCAACACGTTCTCAACCCGGGGAAGATCCTGAATCGCATCAAACAGCCCCTCTGCCGCATCGTCGCCCCAGACCTGTCCGGTGAGCTTCAGGAACTTATCACGCTTTTCCCGGGCCGTCATGGGCCATTCCGGATCCCCCTTCCGTACATCCGCCGAAGCCCTAAAAACCTTTCCCCCGTCTACCCGTACGGTGATCCGCGCCGAACGCCGCCCCGGGATCCCGTCCGATCTCGCCTCCGGAATCAGGCGGATCCTTTTGAGAAGCTCATGTATCTCCCGACTCTCCCGGACCTGGCAAGAGAATTCCTCCTGCCCCACTCGCCCTTTCAGAAGGGCCACAGCCACACAATAGGGGATGGAGAACTTCGCCTGGTATTCATCAGATGGCGCAGGCTGACCAGCCACCTGCAGCGATACGGGATGGGCCTCCACCTCGATGGTCTCCACGGCAGCGGGCGCGAACTGTCCATGGAGCTTCAAGGCAGCCTCAATCGGGGTCATCGTATGGCCGCAAACCGGGTAGTTCTTGAAGGTGGTGGTCAAGATCAGCCAGGCTTCTCCCAGGCCGGCCGTGCATTTCTGAGCGTCTACCGGTTCCGGGACCATGGCGGAGAAGAAACCCTGCGGTCCTTCGAAAATGGTCACCGGACCCTCAATCCCCTTTTGGGACAACAGGGCCGCCAGGAAACCCGCATGGGCGGCCTTGGCGGGGTGCAGGTTCTTGGCCTGCGGCGCATCGGGTAGCACCTCCCATAGTCCGGCCGCCTGGGTCCCGGCCAGTCCCAACGCCCCTGCGGTCTGGCCGGGATCAAGGGTCAAGGTGCGGGCCGCAGCGGCCGCGGCCCCGAAGGCCCCCACGGTTCCCGTGGTATGCCACAGTCTGTAGTGTGCCGGATTAATGGCCGAGGCCAGACGCAGGGAAACCTCGTAGCCGGCCACAAGGCCGGTCAGAAGCACCTCTCCCGGGACCTCTTCCCGGCAGGCGCCGGAGAAGGACGCCGACAGGATAGGGGCACCGGGATGATAGAGGCCGGCGCGGTAACTGTCGTCAAACTCCAGTGCATGGGAAGCACCTGCGTTCACCAGGGCCGCCCAGAGCGGCTCCACCGGCTTGAGATCGCCCACGCGCAGGGCCCGGCCAGGACCGTCATAGATCGGCGCCAGGGAAAGGAGGGCCTGCCCGAGGGGCGAGGCGAGTCCCGCAGCCGCATTGGCAAACCAGTCCGCAAAGAGTTCGAGGGCGATTTGACGGACCTCCGTCGGCAGGCATTTCCAGCGCAAATCACTGACAAAGCGTGAATATTGTTCGGACAGGGTCATAAAACCTCCCCGAAACGACCCCCTAGGCCAGACCTCTTTAGGGAGCGGCAATGCCATCCAGCTGCCGATCCACCCGCGCCTTCACGGCACGGGCCACTTCCGCGGAGAGCCCCAGGTACCCG
>CAYOGU010000410.1:0-2680 GCA_964403345.1 uncultured Syntrophus sp.
ATCCTCTTCGAGACGTCCCACCGCCGCAAGGACGGCACCGTTTTCCCCGTCGAGGTCAGCTCCCAGGGAATCACGATCGACAGAGAGAGGGTTCTGTTCAGCATCGTCCGCGACATCACGGAGCGCAAGCAGGCGGAGCAGTTGATCCTCAGGGAACTGGGGGAATTGGAAACCATCATGGACATCGCCCCGGTCATGGTCTTCTACAAGGACAGGGGCAATCGGATCGTCCGCGTGAACAGGGCACGCGCCGAGATATCGGGCTTGACCAGGGAGGAGATGGAGGGGAAGTCCGCTTTCGATATCTTCCCCCATCAGGCCGAAGGTTACTGGAAGGAAGACCTTGAGGTCATGAACTCGGGCAAGCCCAAGCGGGGCATCGTCGAGAGGATCGAAACCCCCAAGGGTCCCCGGTGGGTTCGCACGGACAAGTTTCCCTACCGGAACGACGTGGGCAAAGTGACCGGCGTCATCGGCTTTTCCGTGGACATCACCGAGCTCAAGCAGATGGAGGAAGGACTCCGGGAGATGGCCCTGAAGGACCCACTCACGGGGCTAACCGGCGCGGGTTCATCACCCTTGCGGAACAACAACTCAAGACCGTGAAGAGGTCGAAAAGGCCGCTGTTGCTCACCTACATCGACATCGACGGCCTAAAGCAGATCAACGACACCCTGGGGCACGAGGAAGGGGACCGTGCCCTGACCGATACGGCCGACATCCTCAAAGGGACCTTCAGGGAGTCGGACATCATCGCCCGGATCGGAGGAGATGAATTCGCGGTCCTCTCCCTCGATGCCGCCGACATGAACCGGGAGGCCTACTCAACCCGGCTCCAGGGCAACATCGATGCCTTCAACGCCCTCCGGCAGCGGCCCTATCCGATAGGGTTGAGTTGGGATACGGCCATCTGCGACCCCAAGGCCCCGCTCTCCCTGGACAGGCTCCTGTCCGCAGCTGACCAATTGATGTACCGACACAAAAAAGACAAATAAAGGCGATAACGCCGGGGCGTCACGCTACACCGTCCCCTCCCGTCGTCTTACCGCTTGGCCTTTTCCACAACCTTCGCCCAGGAATCGCGCAGCGTCACCGTCCGGTTGAAGACGAGGCCTTTTCCGGAAGCGGCGGCGGGATCGACACAGAAGTAGCCGAGCCTCTCGAACTGGAACCGGCTCCCCGGCGGCACTTCTGCAAGGCTGGGCTCCAGTCGGCATGCCGTGAGGACCTCCCGGGACTTGGGATTCAGGTATTCGGTAAAGTCGGCCTCGCCCGCCAGGGGCTCCGGCACCGTGAAGAGGCGGTCGTAAAGGCGCACCTCGGCCGGGACGGCATGGGCCGCCGAAACCCAGTGGATCGTCGCGTTCACCTTCCGTCCGTCGGGTGCAAAGCCGCTGCGGGTCTCAGGATCGTAAGTGCAGTGAACCTCAACGGCCTCCCCGCTGGCCGGGTCCTTGACGACGCCCGTGCACCGGATGAAGTAGCCGTAACGAAGCCGGACCTCCGATCCCGGGGAGAGCCGGTAGAACTTCTTTGCCGGGACCTCCATGAAGTCCTCCTGCTCGATGAAAAGAACACGGGAGAACGGCACCTTCCGGGACCCCATCTCGGGTTTCTGGGGATGGTAGGGGCAATCGAACTCCTCCACGCGGTCCTCCGGGTAGTTGTCGATCACCACCTTCAGAGGCCTGAGGACCGCCATCACCCGCGGGGCCCTCTCGTTGAGGTCCTCCCGGACACAGTTCTCCAGAAGGGCCATGTCGATCAGGCTGTCATTCTTGGAGACGCCGATCTTCTCGCAGAACTTGCGGATCGCCTCGGGGGTGTAGCCGCGCCGCCGCATCCCGGAGAGGGTCGGCATCTGCGGGTCGTCCCAGCCGTCGACGGTCCCTCTTTCCACCAGTTCCATGAGCTTCCGTTTGCTCCTCACCGTATAGCTCAGGTCCAGGCGTGCGAATTCGATCTGCTGAGGCCTGGACTGCACGCCGAGCTGCTCCAGGAACCAGTCGTAGAGGGGCCGGTTGTTCTCAAACTCCAGGGTACAAATCGAATGGGTGATCCCCTCGATCGAGTCGGACAGACAGTGGGCGAAATCGTACATCGGGTAGATGCACCACCGATCGCCGGTACGGTAGTGGGTCTCCCGCTTGATCCGGTACATGATCGGATCGCGCATCGTGACGTTGGGGGAAGCCATGTCGATCTTGGCCCGCAGGACGTGGCTCCCCTCCTCGAATTCGCCGGCCCGCATCCGCTCGAACAAGGCCAGGTTCTCCTCCACGGAGCGGTTCCGGTAGGGGCTTTCCCGGCCTGGCTCGGTGAGGGTGCCCCGGTACTCGCGGATCTCGTCCGGGCCGAGGTCGCAGACATAGGCCTTGCCAAGCCGGATCAGTTGGAGGGCGTACTGGTAGAGCCGCTCGTAGTAATCGGAAGCGAAATAGAGGCGGTCCTGCCAGTCGAATCCCAGCCATTTGACGTCGCGGATGATCGCATCCACATATTCCATGTCCTCCCCGCTCGGGTCCGTATCGTCCATGCGCAGGTTGCAAGTGCCCCCGTACTGGGCGGCGATCCCGAAATTGAGGCAGACGGACTTGGCGTGGCCGATGTGGGGATATCCGTTCGGTTCGGGGGGAAAACGGGTGGCCACCCGTCCTTGATGCTTGCTGGTCCGGAAGTC
>CAYOGU010000411.1:0-2677 GCA_964403345.1 uncultured Syntrophus sp.
GCCGCGACCGCGCCAGGGCGAGGAATTTCTCCTTCTTCAACTTGCGGGTGAGGAGTTCGTTTCGGTAGGCCTCGGCGTCCCTCTCCCGGTCCAGATAGGCCGTGAGCGACATCTTCAGTCCCGGCCGCTCCTTCAGGGCCTTGGCCAGGGCATCGAGCTTCTTCTCCTCCGAGGCTTGGAGACGGTTGGACCCTGGGGCGAAGGCGACGACGCTCAGGTCCTTGCCCTCCCCGAACAGGGACGACAGGAGCGAGAAAGGGGCGGTGATCGCCTTGACCAGGAGGTTCTTCAGGACCTGGAAGACAATCCCCCAGATGTCGAACTGGGGGTCGTCAAGCCGGCCGGTGACCGGGACGTCCAGGTGGATCTCCCCGTTCCGGTCCTTCAGGAGCGCGATCCCGAGCTTGACCGGCAGGCTCGTGGCCTTCTCGCTTTTCACTTCCTCCCCGAAGGTAAACTGGTCGACCCGGATCCGGTTCTCCGAGGCGAGCTCCCCGTTCTCGATGTGATAGGAGAGGTCCATGAAGAGTTTCCCCTGCTCCAGGATGTACCCCAGGTAGGTCTCGGAGTAGGGGCTCATCGGCGAGAGGTCGATGTCCGAGAAGGTGATCTTCAGGTCGACGAAGAGGTCCTTCCGGAGGGGGTTGATCCTGCCCGTGATCCGGAGCGGCGATTGGTTCTCCAGGTTTCCCCGGAGGTCCACGTCGGCGGTGAGCGAAGCCTCAGAGGTGAGGCCGCTGATCCGGCCGCCCAGTTTGTAGAAGGTCGTCTCGAAATCGTCGGGGAGGTGCTTGTCGGTGAAATCGACGGTCCCGTCCAGGATCGTGACGGTCCCGATCCGGACCACCGGCAGGGACCCGGCAGGGGCCTCACCGGTCTTCGCGGGCGCGGGCGGTGTGGCGGCAGGAGTCGCGGGACTGCCTGCTGCCGTGCCTTCCCGGCCCTCCCCGGGTTTTTCCGCCGGTTCGGGTTTGGGCGTCTTCACCAGGTCCTGCAGGTTGAGGGTCCCGTCCTCCCGGATGATGATCCGCGAGTAGAAGTGGTTGAGCGACACCTGGCCGATCTCCAGTCGAAGCGGTTTCAGGTCGCACCGGATGGCGTCCACCTGGAGCCGCTCCCATTTGAGGAGGTCGTCCTGCTCCGAGCCGTCGACGGTATGGAAGGCGCTCAGCCCCACGTTTCCGCGGATGCTGCCTGCTGGGCCGCCCTCCGCCAGGGCCACGTCCAGCGTCAGGGCCGTATCCAGGAGGCCGCCGAGGATCTGGAAGTTCAGGTTCTCCGGCAGGTAGGGATCGAAATCGCGGAGCGGCAGTCCGCCGACTGAAAGATCGCCCCGGTAGCGGAAGGGAAGAGGGGTGACCTCGCCGGCGGCCTTGATGGGCGTCGCCTGGCCGAAGGTCGAAGCGAACCGGAATCGGACCGGCCGGGGTTCCGGGCCGTTCAGGTCGGCCAGGGACAGCGACGTCTCCTTCAGGGTGAAGCGGGGTTTTTCCGGCCGGGTTTTGTCGGTGACGGCGACGTCGAACCGATCCAGGTCAAGTTTCTTGATCCGGAAGGCGAGGGATTTGGCCTCGGGCTTGGCCGGCGGGGAACCGGTCTTCGGGGGTCCGACCTCAGCGGCCTTTTCCGGCGGTCCGCTCTTCTCCTTCCGGGCGAGGAGCGATTCGACGGAGAGGCGGCCGTCGGCCTCGCGGGAGAAGGACACCTGTCCCTGGGAAAGGCCGATCCGGCCGACTTCCAGGCGGTTGGCCTTCTGGCTGAAGGCCGCGTCGTCGATCTGCAGGGACCCCAGGTCCAGCCCCTCCCCGTCGCCGTAACGGGCGGCGAGGTTCTTCAGGCTCAGACGGCCCTTCCCGACCGTGAGTCCTTCCTCTTTGCTGAAGGCGATCTCCCCCGCGATATCGAGGAGGCCCTTGACCGGCGCCGTCAGATGGCCGGCCAGATAGGGCCACCCCTTCTGCAGCGGGAACCCCGTGAGCTGGAAGGAGGCCTTTGCGGCCGGCCCGGAGAGGATGACCTCGCCGGCAGAGGCCAGCCGGACCTCCCGGTCCACCTGGAGGGCCAGGTCGTAGCGGGCGGTTTTTCCCGGGCGGCTGTCCAGGTCTTTGAGCGACAGCGAGACGGGCTCGACCGAGGCCTTGAATCCACCCGCCGGGAGATCGTCCTGGAACTGAATGCGTCCGTTGCGGAGTGCCAGCGACGCGACGGAAAAGACCGGGGACGCGCCGGGACCCTCGGCGGCCGGTTTTTTCGCCGCGGCCGCTTCCGGCTTTGCCGTCTTGGGCGGGAGGAGCCGCTCGAACATCCATTCTCCGTGCCGGTCGCGGCGGACGACAAGTTCCGGATCATCCAGGACGATTGAGTCGATTTCAAAACGGCCCGCCAGCGGGGAGACGTCGGCGGCCTTGACTTCCAGCGAGGAAAATCTGAGGAGCGGCTGCCCATTGGCCAGGTTCAGCGCGATCCCATCGAGCCGGACGACGCCCTTGGCGGTCAACTCCGGCTTTTCTTTCTGGGGCTGCCGGTAATGAAGGTCCAGATCGAGGGAGAAGCGCCCTGAGGCCAGATCCACCGGCGGGGCCTGCGGGACATAGACCGCCAGTTCGGGGAGACTGAGCTTCTGGAGCGTCACACAGAGGGACCCCTCCGGGTCCTTCCTGAACGGCTTGACCTTGCC
>CAYOGU010000412.1:0-2669 GCA_964403345.1 uncultured Syntrophus sp.
GGCCACGCTCGATCCGGTCATGGCGGAGAAGATTCCGCAGAAGATGATGGCCGCGATCCCCATGCCCCCCGGAAGATGGCGCACCAGGGCGTTGGAGAAGTTGAACATCCTCGGACCGATGTTCCCCGCCTCCAGGATCGTCCCGGAGAGGAGAAAGAGGGGAAAAGCCATGATCATGACACTGTCCGTGGAGGCGTAGGCCGTCATGGGGACGTGGATGAGGGCATCGGCGCCGCCGAGCAGAAGGTAAAGGCCGAAGACCCCGAAGAGCCCCATGGCATAGGAAACGGGCATGCCGTTGAAGAGGAGGACGAAGAAAAGAAGCAACAATCCCAGTCTTGGCTCGATCTTGAGCAGGACGAAGCTCAGGACCAGCAGGGCCGAAAAGACGATCGCGACGGCCAGGGCCGCAGGCGTGGCGTCCCGGAACGAATACTCCGCGGCGCAGCCCCGCCTCGGGAAGAGGTCGTTCTTCAGGAATTTGAGGAGCTGGAGGAGCATCAGAAAGCCACCCGCAGGCACGAAGGCCTGGGGGATCCACAGGGGGATCTGGAGGGTCTGCGTCACCTCCTCCATGACCAGGGAGCTCTGGACCATCTTGATCCCGTACCAGGTCAGGACGGCGCAGTAGAGAAGCCCCAAAAGCGTGGTGAAGAGTTCGAGGAAAAAGACGGACCTTCTCGGGACCATGGCGGTGACGAAATCGACGCGGGTGTGGCCTTTTTCCTGGAGCGTGTAAGCGAAGAGCAGAAAGGAGGCGACGATCGTGACCAGGCTGCTGATCTCCATGACCCAGGTCGTGGGACTGCGGAAGACGAAACGCATGACCACCTCAACGGTGATCATGACGGCGACGGCCAGAAACATCAGGCTTCCCAACCGGCCCAGATTGGTGATGACCCACCGCAGCACGGACATCTCGGGAGGATGGGTCCCTTTTCCGGCCGGCGAAACGTCCGGCCCGGTGCCGTCCCTCTGGTCCCCCGTCTCCATCATTCGAATCCACCCATGGTCATTCTCCTGTTATCCGCCCCCTCCGACCGCCCCCCCTCATCGGCCGCCTTTCGATTTTTCAAAGAGTTCGCCGTAGTAGTGGGTTTCCGCGGCCCTCACCTTTTCGAGGCCCACAAGCCGGTTGAAGTCAACAAAGGGGATCATGTGATCCGCGTAGCCGGCGGTCGTGCCCGTCTTGAATAGGACCTCCATGGCAGCCCGCACCCCGTAGGCGGCGGCATAGAGGGTCGAGAGGGGGTAGGCGACGATGCTGTAGCCGATCTCCTGGAGCGCCCCGGGCGTCAGGATGGGAGTTTTACCGCCCTCCACCATGTTCGCCAGCATCGGGGCCTTGACCTCCCGGCAGACCCGCCTCATATCCTCGACCGACGGCGGGGCCTCGATGAAGACGATGTCCGCCCCTGCCTCGGCGTACCGGTTCCCCCTTTCGATGGCCTCGTCGATGCCGTAGACGGCCAAGGCATCCGTGCGGGCCATGATGGTCAAGTCCCCGTCGGTCCGTGCATCCACGGCGGCCCGGATCTTGACGATCATCTCCTCGGTCGGGATCACCTGTTTCCCCTCCATGTGTCCGCACCGCTTGGGAAACACCTGATCCTCGATGAAGAGCCCGGCCACTCCCGCCCTCTCGAATTCCCTCACCGTCCTGGCCACGTTCGTCACGTTGCCGTGCCCCGTGTCGCCGTCCACGAAGAGGGGGATCTCCACCGCCTCGGCGACGTACCGCGCCTGCTGGACCATCTCCGTCATGGTCAGGAGCGACACGTCGGGCTTGGCCAGGAGTGACCCGGAGGCGCCGTAGCCCCCGAACGTGACAGCCCTGAAGCCCGCCTGCTCCACGATCTTCGCGGAGAGGGCGTCGTAGGCCCCCGGCAGGACGAGGATCTCGTCATCCAGGACCAGTTCCTTGAAGCGCGTCGTTTTCTTCATCCCGTCTTCCCCTTGGGTTTGATCACAGTTTTCCCTCTCCTTCCGAGGCTTATTGGGAGAAAATCCTGCGGTTACTCATATATAAATGGAACAGCTTATTCAAGGAAGATTTTTGAGGGGACTCGACCTCTTTTTCGTTGACACCCCCCGGCCCCGTCCCTATACTCGCACCCGTTGAAATGCCTGTTGCCCCAGATTTTGAGATGAACGTTGGAAGATTGAGACATCGCCCTGAAAAAGGGCGCGGCGGACGCCTTGTGGTCCTGACCCTGGTTGCCCTGTGCCTGTTGTCAGCGGCCAGCTGCCGCGGGAACGGCGGCAAGGCGGACCTCCCAAGCCAGCCGCAGAAGAACGCCCCCGGCTATTCGACGGACCGGCTTCCCCCTGGAACTCGGGGTGACGGGGGGAATGAAGATCTCTCCCGGTTCAACGACAAGAAGATTGGCATTCTCACCGGTTCCTCCTATGAAACCGTCCTGAGGAGGCAGTTGCCGAGGTCCTTTCCCGAGTATTTCAACTCCTTTACAGACGAGACGGCGGCCGTCAAGGCCGGGAAGATCGCCGGCTTTCTCGTGGACGAGCCAATCGCCCGGGACATCGTGAACAGCACCACGGGAGTGACCTATCTCAGGAAGATCCTCCGCTCCGATGGCTACGCCTTTGCCTTTCCGAAGAACCAGCCGGCCCTGCGCGATGAGGTCAACGCCGCGATCGCGGAGTTGGAG
>CAYOGU010000413.1:0-2667 GCA_964403345.1 uncultured Syntrophus sp.
ATTCTTGTCGTCCTGGGCGATCGCTTTGAGATCTTCGCTGCCGCCCAGGCGGCCATGTTCGCCGGAATTCCCATTGCCCATATTCACGGTGGAGAAACGACGGAAGGGGCTATGGATGAGGCCATGCGTCATGCCATGACCAAAATGGCCCATTTCCATTTTACGGCTGCGGAACCCTACCGACGGCGGGTGATCCAGTTGGGCGAGGCACCGGAAAGGGTCATGAACTACGGTGCCCCGGGCCTCGATAACGTCCGTAAGCTTACCCTACTGGAAAGGAGCGCCCTGGAGGAGACCGTGGGGCTGCCGCTCGGGACCTTGTCCTTCCTGGTGACATACCACCCTGTAACGCTCAGCGAGACAGGGCCGGAAAAGCCGTTCGAGGCGTTATTGAATGCCCTGGATCGGTTCCCGGAGGCGCGAATAATTTTTACCAGGGCCAACGCCGATACGGCGGGCCGGATCATCAACCGCCGAATCGATGCCTATGTGCAGGCGAACCCCGAACGGACCCGGGTGTTCACCGCCATGGGATCGCTGCTTTACCTCAGCGCGGTCAAACACGTCGATATGATCGTTGGAAATTCGTCCAGCGGCATCGTGGAGGTTCCCTGCTTCCGGAAGCCTGTGGTGAACCTCGGAAAACGTCAGGAAGGTCGCCTGAAGGCCGCTTCGATCATCGATTGCGAGGAGAAGGCGGCGGATATTGTTCAGGCCATAAGCAAGGGATTGTCACCGGCGTTTCAAGAGATCGTCAAGAAGGCCGTCAACCCTTATGGGGAGGGAGATGCCTCCGTAAAGATCAAGGAGTATTTAAAAAAGGTATCCCTGGAAAATGTCCTGATGAAGAAATTCTATGATGTGGGCTAGGATCGCTGCAATGGAAAACAGGAATCCATCCGTTTATATTATCGCCGAAGCCGGCGTGAACCACAACGGCCGTATCGAAACGGCCAAAGAACTTATCGATGTCGCAGCGACGGCCGGTGCGGACGCCGTAAAATTTCAGACCTTCCGGGCAAAGCAGGTAATCAGCCGGTTTGCCCCGAAGGCGGACTATCAAAAGGAGACGACGACCGCAGAAGAGTCTCAACTCGCGATGGTCCAGAGGCTTGAACTTGATGAGGGGGCCCATCGCATGCTCATGGAGCATTGCAGATCCAGGAATATTGAATTGATATCGACGCCTTTCGATACGGACAGCGTTGACCTTCTCGTCCGAGGGCTGGGTCTCCGGTGCATCAAAATACCTTCCGGGGAGATCACCAACGGACCTTATTTGTTGCACATTGCCGAAACAGGAAGGCCTGTCATCCTTTCCACGGGCATGAGTTCCTTGGCGGAGATTGAAACGGCCCTGGGTGTCCTTGCCTTCGGGTACTTATCCGGTCGGGCGGAACCCTCTCTCGAAAATTTCCGTGCCGCATATTGCTCAAAGGACGGGCAGGCCCTTTTGCAGAAAAGAGTCACTCTCCTCCACTGCACGACGGAATATCCCGCACCTTTTGCGGAGGCCAACTTGAAGGCTATACATACCATGAGAAAGGCCTTCGGGCTGCCCGTGGGACTGTCCGATCACACTGTGGGGATTGCCGTTCCCATTGCTGCCGTTGCGCTGGGTGCTGTTGTCATCGAAAAGCACTTTACCCTGGATCGAAATCTTTCCGGGCCGGATCACAAGGCCTCCTTGGAGCCGGATGAGCTGAAAGCAATGATCAGCGCCATTCGTCAGGTAGAGGCGGCCCTGGGGAACGGCCTGAAAATTCCCACCCCTGCTGAGCTGAAGAATAGAGCGATTGTCAGAAAGAGCCTGGTGGCGGCAAAACGGATTTGTCGGGGAGAGAGACTCTTGCCGGAGCATATTACCAGCAAGCGGCCTGGGACGGGTATGTCACCGATGATGTATTGGGAGATGCTTGGAAAAGAAGCGAGAAACGACTACGATGAGGATACGGTAATATGACTGCACCCAAACGGCCCGTTGTCATTATCGGGGGTGGCGGACATGCGGGGGTCTTGATCTCCACCCTGCGGGTGTTGCGGCGTGAGATTATCGGGATGCTGCATCCCGATCCAGTGCTGATTGGGCGGACCGTGGCCGGGATTCATGTTTTGGGAAACGATGACAAGATTACCGATTACGGAGCCGACGCCATCGAACTGGTCAATGGCGTCGGCTCCATCTCGCTCCCGGCAAAGCGGCGGGATGTCTTCGTGAAATTTAAGGCGCTCGGCTATACCTTCGCAGCGGTCTTTCATCCCGGAACCATTGCAACGAATGATGTGCTGTGGGGGGAAGGCGTGCAGATCATGGCCGGTGCCGTCATCCAAAACGGATGTGTGATCGGCGATAACGCCATCATCAATACCGGTTCTATCTTAGACCATGACTGCATGGTCGGCGAGCACGTTCATATAGCACCTGGGGCGGTTCTCTCCGGGGGGGTGACTGTCGGCCCCATGACCCACGTGGGTACTGGAGCAACCGTTATCCAAGGCATCCGCATAGGACAGGGTGCGGTGATCGGCGCCGGCTCCGTTGTCGTAGACGATGTTCCCGCATACGCTCAGGTCGCCGGTGTGCCCGCCAAGGAGAAAATCCCGTGAAAGACTGGCGAAACACACTCATCACCAAGGAACGGCCGATGATCGAGGCGATGTTGACGA
>CAYOGU010000414.1:0-2667 GCA_964403345.1 uncultured Syntrophus sp.
GGCGGCCTCAGTCGGCCGGGACGGGAAGGGTCTCCAGGAGCCCTTCGATGACGGCCGTCTCGGTGCAGCCCCTGAGGCGGGCCTCCGGTTTCAGGATGAGGCGGTGGGCCAGCACGGGAACGGCCAGGGCCTTGATATCGTCGGGCACAACGAAGTTGCGGCCCTGGATGGCCGCCAGGGTCTGAGCCGCCTGGTGGAGTCCCAGCGAGGCGCGCGGGCTCGCCCCCAGACGGACGTCGGCGTGCTCCCGTGTCGCCCGGACGAGTCCGACCAGATAACCCGACACCGAGGGTTCCACGAAGACATGCCGGCAGAGCCCCTGGAGGGCCAGGAGTTCTTCGCCTGAAAGAACGCTCGTGAGGGTGTCCAGGGGATTGGCCTCCCCGAAGCGCGCCAGGATCGCCCCCTCCTCGTCCGCCGCGGGATAGCCGAGACCGGCCTGGAGGAGGAACCGGTCGAGTTGGGCCTCGGGCAGAGGGAAGGTCCCCTCCTGCTCGATGGGGTTCTGGGTGGCCAGGATCAGAAAGGGCCTGGGCAGGGGCAGCGTCGCCAGGTCGACGGTGATCTGCCGTTCCTGCATGCACTCCAGAAGGGCCGACTGGGTCCGCGGCATCGCCCGGTTGATCTCGTCGATGACCACGATGTTCGCCACGATTGGCCCGGGCCTGAATTCGAATTCCGAGGTCTTGGGATTGAAGTACTGCAGCCCCATGATGTCCGAGGGGAGGAGGTCCGGCGTGCACTGGATTCTCCGGAAACTGCACCCCAGCGACCGGGCGGCACTCCTGGCCAGGAGGGTCTTGCCGACACCGGGCACATCCTCGACCAGGACATGTCCCTCGCAGAGGAGGGCCACGAAAATCAGCCGGACGGTCTGGTCCTTTCCCACGAGGACCTTGCCCACGTTCGCCGCGAAGCGTTCCGCCGCCCACCGGACCTTTTCCGTTTCCGTCTCCGCCGCCTTCAAAACCGATTCCATCCCTTAATCCCTCCCGAACGAACCGTGCCCATCTCTACCGGGAAATCCTGAATTATGCAAGCCCGCCTATTTCAAAGCTCTTATTGTAACCCTGAGAACGCCCCTCTTGCGAAAGGATTGGGGCCGTCACGTACGGGACCGGCGTAAGATCCCCCTGCCTCTCCTTTTCCGGAGGAGCCGCCGGACCTGCCGGAGGCGATCCGCCAACTCCCCCACCGTCCCCTCCATCACCGGTCCCGGCCCGTATCGTGCCTGAACGTATTGCTCGGTGATGAAGGCCATCTCCCCCCGCGCCTCGGGAAGCCAGTGGCCCAGCGTCTCCAGATGCTCGGCAGGGGTCCTCGCAGGACTTCGGGGACATCCCCCCGTCGCGCCGATCTCGATCAACCGCCGATAGGCCTGACGGACGCCGGCTGCACCGGGGGCCAGGGTCCTCCCCCGCCGCCCCCCAACGAGGCGGCGACACAGCACCTTCAGCCATGCCAGGACCATCGCGGCGATCCGCCGCAGGTCCTCCCGGAAGGCACCCTCCAGGGATTCCGTTTCCGTCCCTGCCGAAAGGCCCAGGCGCCTCCGGAACCATTTGAGGATGTCCGTCGAAACGCGCCAGAGGGCCACGAGGATTAGGCTGGCCCAGCCTGCCGAAACGAGATACTGCCCGATCTTGCGTGTCTGCTCGGAGAGCTGCAAGAAGGCGAAGGTATCCCGCGGGTCTCCCGGATGCGGTGCGGGCCTCGGCGCCATCTTGAGCGGTCCGCCCTCGGGGGCCGGCAGGAGCCAGGCGAGAAACTCAATGAAGCGGGCCCCGAGCCACGCGATAAAGCTGCCGACCTTCACAGCCGCAGCCAGCGCCCAGGCCAGGAGATCCGGCTTGATCACGGCCAGGAGCCAGAGGGCGCTGGCCGAAACCAGGATCAGGCTCCCGATCAGGAGGCCCCAGCGACTGCGCCGCCGTGCGCCGCTGAAGTTTTGCTCTCCGCCGGCGGCATCCCGCAGGAGGAAGAGCCCCACCAGGCCCAGGAGGAAGAAAAGGACCGCCGGGGGAACGAGGGTCCCCAACCCAGGGACGAAATGCCCGATCAGGGCGTAGACGGCCAGGAGGATTGCAAGGCCGAACTGGAACTCGCCCAAGAAGGCTGCGAAGTCCGGCCGGAGTCGACCTGCACGGCGGCCGAGGAACCAGAGGATGCCCCCCTGGAACGCCGCGAGGACCCGGCCGCCGATGAACCCCGCCGGGATGGGCGCCAGGACGATCCAGAGGCCCAGGACCGCCGCGAACAGGAGGAAACCTCCGATCTCTTCAAGGAGCGGTCGGCCCCGCCGGGAGGCCCAGAGGTGGTAGGCGAAGGCGGGGACGAAGAAGGCCGCGAGGCCGAACCGGGGGTCAAGGGTGATCCCCGTCGCGGCATCGAGGATGTCGAGGAGGATGTAAAGCCAGCAAGCTTCGAGAGCCGCCAGGTGTATCCCCGACTTGACCAGGACACTCATCGTCCACCTCCCGCATCCGCTGACGGGCCGCCCGAGGGCCCGCATCCGTTCGGTCTTTCAGCCTCCTTCTCCGCCTTCCTCCCCTCGGCCCGTCCGATCCGATGGCAGGGGATCTCCGGTGGGAGCGGCGTTGCGTCGCCCTCGCCAATCCGGATGAGGACCAGGGGATGACCGGCCCGCTTCAGGTCCGCCAGGACCGG
>CAYOGU010000415.1:0-2666 GCA_964403345.1 uncultured Syntrophus sp.
TTGCGGGAGATGATCGGGGACTCGACCCAGACATCACTTCTGGACAGGCGGATCTGGCACCGCTCCTGGATCAGCTGGTTCAACGACGCCGATTCAAGATCCTCCTTCATGAGACATTCACAGAGGCTCAGGGGCATGTAACTGGTTTGGAGGGCCATGGGTTCGTCCTTGACGATTCTCAGGCGCTGGATCTTCATGACATGATCCGTACAGCCCAATCTCAGGGCCGCGGCGATCTCCTCGCCCGGCTCGACGATTTCCCTGAGGATGAGCCGGGTCTTGACGTTCAGCCCTTGGGCCCTCATCTTGTCCGAAAAACCAAGGATCTGGCTTGTGGGGTGGGAGATCTTCGGGAAGGCCACGAAGCTGCCCTTCCCCGGTACGCGAAAGATCCGTCCCCGGTCCGTGAGTTGATCCAAGGCCTTGCGCACCGTGCTCCGACTGGCCTGCCATTGCTCGCACAGCTCCTTTTCGGAGGGGATGCGATCGTAGGGTTTCAGTTCCCCCTGATTGATCTGTCGGGTCAGCGTTTCGGTGATTTGGCGGTGCTTGGTGATGTAGAGGTTTTCCTCTTGACCCATATCGTCTGTCCTTAATAAAGATTCTTGTGATTCGCCTGCTGTTCGAATCGGTGGCTACATGTATAGATATGTCCGGCGCTTGTCAAGGGGGAATGTGATTTCCATTTGGCAACCGGCGCCAAAACCGGTATAGGATATCATGCAACTTCCGATCAACCCGGCGAGGTCGTCCGTATGGCACCGATCCAAGCATCCTTGGGCGACAGGAAAGGCTTTCCGCAGAGGCCCTGCGCGGTGCTCTGGGATGAATCGCTCCTCTGGGGCGTGATCGCCTGGCGGTCGCTCCGGGATGCGGGTCTGGCCTTCGATCTCGTCCGGGCGGAGGAGATCCGGGAGGGGGCGCTCTCCTGCTACGGCATGGTCTTTGTCCCGGGGGGATGGGCGTCGAACAAACTCGACGCCCTGGGAGAGGCGGGCAGGGAAGCGATCCGGCGTTTCGTGGCCGACGGCGGCCATTACCTGGGGATCTGCGGCGGCGCAGGGCTGGCCACTCAGGACGGCCTGGGGCTCCTGCCCATCGGTCGGAAGCCCTCCTCCGAAAGAGTCCCGAGCTTCAGCGGTCGGATCCGCCTTGCGTGCGCCGCACATCCGATCTGGAAAGGTATAATTTCACCCCTGTTCCATGCGTGGTGGCCGTCGCAATTGAGGATCACCAGTCCGGACCCGCAGGTCTTGGCCTGCTTCGGGAAGCCAGAAGCGGATGCCTTCAGTTCGGACATCCCCGTCGCAGGGGGGGAGGCCGCCGGTTGGGCCGGACTCGAGGAACGCTACGGGATCCTTTTGGACCCGGCCCGCCTGAACGGCGAGCCGGCCGTCGTGGAGGGGCAGTTCGGCCGTGGGCGGGTGATCCTGTCGCTGATCCATTTCGATACCCCCGGCGATGCCAACGGCGCTGCGGTCCTGAAGAATCTCTGGGGCTGTCTGGCCCTTCCCGGCGGCGGGCTTCCTGAAGCCGCCGGAAGGGAGCGGGCGAACTTGGTCCCGAAACTTCCCCGGGAGGCCCTCGATGCGGTCGGGCAGATGCATGCCGCGGTGGGGGATCTGATCACTTCCGGGATCCGGGATGGTCTCTGGCGCTGGCGGACCCCTTGGCTTCTCCAGTGGCGCAGAGGAGTCCGTGGCCTGGAATACGCCACCTTGGCCGTGATGATCGATCAGATTGCCGGGCGGATCGGCACGGAACGCCTCGGGGGGAGCGCTCGCTCCGAAGCCGGTGCGGTCGATCCTCTGCGGCTGGCGGAGGAAATCGGGGAGGTCCGGGGGCGGCTTATCCTATTTTGCGAAGAGGCCGGCCGTCTTCTGGCCGAGGAGAGGTCCTGTCTGGCCAAAGGACCCCTTTCCCCGACAGCGTGCGGCGACGAGGGGATCGAACGCCGCCGCACGGAGCTCTTCGGGCGGGCCATGAGCCACGGGGGCCGGTTCAAGGAACTGATCGACCGGGTGGATCGGCTGCTGTTCGGTCTGATCCGGGAGAGGTGACCTGCGGTCCTCTCCCGGATGGGCGCGCCAACCGAACTCCGGGATGGGAGGGATGCCACCGTCGGCGGCCCAGCGCCGGGCTGTGAGAGGCTTCAGGCCGCCGTGAAGCGGTCGCCGGGTTTCATCCCCGCTTCTGCAGCGAAGGCCGCAGCGTCCTTTTTCCCTTCTTCGGTCCTTACCTTCCCGACGCGAACCGCCCCGTTTGCGGCAGCAACGGCGAATCCCGCTTCAGTAACCGCAGTCACTTCACCGGGCTGCGCGTTTTTGGGGGCATCGGCCTTGCGCGTCTCGAAGAGGCGGACTTTCTTCCCCTGGTAAAAGGTGTAGGCGCCAGGCTGGGGGTCGCAACCCCGGATGAGATTGTACACCTCGCTGGCGGGCCTGGCCCAGTCGATCCGTGCCACCTTGTCGTTGCAGAGGGGCTCGTAGGTGGCCAGCGCCTCGTCCTGGGCGATCCTGGGGGCGCGGCCCTCCCGGATGAGCGCCACGGATTCTGCGATCGCCTCGATGCCCATGGGGAAGAGCTTTTCGAAGTAGAGCGAACCCGTCGTGTCGTCGGGCCCGATGGGGATCCGCTTCTGGATCAGGACGGGCCCCGTGTCGATC
>CAYOGU010000416.1:0-2662 GCA_964403345.1 uncultured Syntrophus sp.
GATCCGGGCCGCCTCGTAGGGGTCGGCGGGCAGGGATTTGAGGCCCGCCAGGACGATCAGGGTGATCATGGGCGTCCATTTCCAGACATCGACCATGATCAGGGAGGGGATCACCATCTTTTCGCTCGAAACCCAGAGGCTCGGCGGGAGGCCGACGCTGGCGAGCAGGTAGTTGATGACCCCGATCTCGGGGTTGAGCATGATCCGCCAGATCAGGGCCACGGCCACGGGCGTCGCGGCGAAGGGGATGATGTAGATCGCCTGGACGATCTCGCTCCCCCGGAAGTTTCGGTTGAAGTAAAGGGCGATGGCCAGTCCCAGCGCCAGCTCCAGGGCGAGGCTCACGCCGCTGAAGTAGACCATCACCTTTGTCCCGTTCCAGACCCGCTCGTCGGTGAAGAGCTCGACGAAGTTGTCCAGGCCGATGAACCGCGGCTCTCCCAGGCCGATCGTCCATTTGTTGAAGGTAAGGTAGAGGTTGAAGGCGATCGGGAGGACGACGATCAGGACCAGGACGATCACCGCCGGCGCCGGGAAGACGAAGGACTGGCGGCGGTCGACGAAGTTGGAGATGGCTTTCTGGATGCTTTCCATAAAAACGTTCTTCGGGATAACCGGGTTTATCCCCGTCCTGACCCTGCCCCGTTATAGGGCAGGGTCAGGACGGGGGCTCTGTTACCGCTCCATCTTCCGGTCCATCAGGTCGGCCGCCTTCTTGGCCGAGGCGATGACGTCCTTGCCCTCGATCGCGTCCACGATCACCTGGCCGGTGATGTCCCGGATCTCGGGGACGTTGATGACCGGCGGGTTCCACTGGGGCTGCCCGATCTCGAAGGACTTCATCGTGGCCGTCGTCCAGTCGCGGTTCTGGTCCTTGGCCTTGTACACCGGCGAGTTCCAGGAGGAGGCCCGCCCCGAGGGGACGCCGGCCATCAGGGAGCCCAGGCCATTGGCCTTGTTGGTGGCCCACTGGACGAAGAGCCAGGCCGCCTTCTTCCGCTCGGCGGTGCTGGTCTTGCTGACCGAGAGGCTCCAGTTGGAGACATGGGGGAGCCTTTTGCCGCCGGGGCCGGCGGGGATCACGGCGTAGCCCACCTTGCCGGCGACCTTGGACTCCTTCGGGTTCTCGTAGAGGGCCTTGAAGACGTTGGCGTCATAGATCATGGCCGCCTTCCCCTCCATGAACACGGAGGTGCTCTCCGCCCAGTGGAGCATCGTGCCGCCCTTGGGCCCGTAGAGCCTCAGGAGGTCGCCGTAGAACCGGAAAGAGGCGACATTCTCGGAGGAGGCGAAGTTCGACTTGCCCTGGGCGTTCGTCCAGGAGCCGCCGAAGGTGTAGAGGAAGTCCACCCACTGGGAGGTGGCCGCCGCCCCCTTGCCGCGCAGGGTGATCCCGACGAGCTGCTTGCCGTCCACCTCCTTGCCGTGGAAGAACTTGGCCGCCTGCTCGAGCTCCTTCATCGTGGCGGGGACCTTCTGCTTGAACTTCGTGAAGAGGTCCTTGCGGTAGGACAGCAGCGACGTCTCGGCGTTGATTACGACGCCGATCTGGTTGCCCTCCACCGTGGAGGCCTTGGTGAAGCTCTGGAAGAAGTCCTTCGGGTCCCAGTCCGCCTCGGTCAGGGAGTTGTCGTTGATGTAGCCGTTCAGGGGCTCGAGCCACTGCGCCTTCCAGTAGAAGAGGTCGTCCTGCCCGGGCATGATCATGTAGCCGTCCACCTTGCCGCCGGCGTTGAGCTCGATGGTCCGCTTGTTCCGGTACTGGTCTTCCGGAAAGGCCTCCATGACCACTTTGATCCCGGTCATCTTTTCGAACTCGGGGATCCGGGGTTCGATGTAGCTGGTGAAGGGGTGTTTGTTCATGAGAAAACGGATCTCCGTACCCTGGCACTGCTTCCAGTTGACGGCGGCAAAGGCGTTCGCCGACGCCATTGTGACGAACAGCAGGGTCACCAACCCAACCACTACCCATCCTCTTTTCATAATGCCTCCTCGTGAAAAGTTCATGGATCCTCTGATCCGTTCATCCTCCGCTGTCCTGATCGAGCGGATTGCCTCTGTCTTTCCCCGGTCATATGATGCCTGCCGGGACCTTTTTTCCGCTAAACGATGGTTCTGGACGTCTCCCGGTCGAAGAGATGGGTCTGAGGCATTTTCAGGGCCAGCTCGAAGCTCTGCCCCACCTCGATCGGGCGCTTGGGGACCTCCATCCGGGCGACCAGGGCATGGGGCCCGCAGGTCAGGTAGGCGAAGATCTCGAATCCCAGAGTCTCAACGACATCTGCCCGAACGTTAAGCGTATTCCCCTCGGTCGGTTCCATGGCGGGATCGTGGAGCATCGCATCCTCGGGCCGGACGCCAAAGACAACCGGCCGCCCGCAGTAGGATTCGATTGCGGAATGGAAGGCCTCGGGCATACGGAGCCTGAAGCTGCCGCCGTCGAGGACATATGCATTCCCCTCCTTCAGGAGGGTCGCGTCGATGAAGTTCATGGCCGGCGAGCCGATGAAGCCGGCGACGAAGCGGTTGGCCGGCTGCCGGTAGATGTCCAGGGGCCGGCCGGACTGCTGGAGGGTCCCCTGGTTCATGATGAAGATCCGGTCGGCCATGGTCATGGCCTCCACCTGGTCGTGGGTCACGTAGAGGATCGTCGCCCCCAGGC
>CAYOGU010000417.1:0-2662 GCA_964403345.1 uncultured Syntrophus sp.
GTCATCTCCTCCGAGGCCCTTACGGCGACGACAGGTTCCTCCGTCTCGGGCCTGGCGAAACCTTCACCCCGAAGATGCTCGATTAAGGGTTCCCCTTCAGGGCGGGGAGGTGGGGGAAGGGGTCTTCCATGTGAGGAATGAACATGGCGGCCATGAACTCATCCTGGAATTCCCCGGCCAGGGTCAGTTCGAGGTATTCGACTTGCCGGGCCATCTTGTCGGCCTCCCGCCTCTTGCCGCGATCGAGCAGGGCGATCCTTGCCCCGTCGCCGGCGGCATTGCCCACCGAAGAGACCCGGTCGAGATCGCAGTCCGGAAACATCCCGAGGACCATCGCCGAGCTCTTGTCGATGTAGCTCCCGAAGGCGCCCGCGAGGATCACCCTCTCGACGGTTTCGATCCCCAGCTTTTTCATCATCAGTTTCGCGCCGGCATAGAGGGCGCCTTTGGCGAGCTGGACGTTCCGGATGTCCTGCTGGGTGATCGTGATCGCCTCGGCCAGGGTGGTTTCATCCGGCCAGGCGATGACGAACTCCGCTTTCCCGTCGGTCAGACGGAGCCGCGGCGTCGCGAGATCGGAACGGAAACGGCCGCTTCCATCGATGATGCCCGCCTTGTAGAGTTCGGCCACGGCGTCGATGATCCCCGAACCGCAGATCCCCCTGGCGCGGGCGAGCCTGCACTCGGGATGCCAACGCTCCTCGCCGATGACCTTGAAGGAGACCTCCCGCGTTTCCGGATCGATCCGGATCCTCTCGATGGCCCCGGGGGCCGCCCGCATGCCGAAACGGATGTGCGCCCCCTCCAGGGCCGGGCCGGTGGCGCAGGAGGCCGACAGGAGTTTCGTGCGGTTTCCCATCACCATCTCGCCGTTCGTTCCCACATCGATGATGAGGACCATCTCGTCCCGGCGGTAGGGTTCCTCCGCGATCAGGACCCCGACGTTGTCCGCCCCGACAAAGCCCGCCTCGATCGGCAGGATGTGGACATTGGCCGCGGGGTGGACTGTAAGGCCGAGATCCCGCGCCTTGATGTCAAGGCTGCGGTGGATGGCGGGAGAGAAGGGGGCGACTCCGAGCGAACGGGGATCGATGCCGAGAAACAGGTGATGCATCGCCGTGTTTCCGACCATCGTGATTTCAAGGATGTCCGCAGGAGAAAGACCGGCGTCCGCGGCAATGGTTCGGATGAGGCCGTTCAGGCATTCGATAATGGCCTTCCGCATCTTTTCCATGCCGTCGGGGTGGTCGATCACATAAGTGATCCGTGCGATCACGTCGTCGCCGTAGGCGACCTGGGGGTTCATCAGCGATTGGGTCGCCATAAGCCTTCCGGTTTTCAGATTGCACAGATATCCGGCCACGGTGGTCGAGCCGATGTCGATCGCCAAGCCGTAGGTCTCCTCCGCCTTTCCGGGAAACACGGCCAGGATCTCCCGTTCCATCCAAAGCGCGGCGGTGACGGTCCAGTTTCCTTTCCGGAGGGCGTCGGCGAGGCCGATCAGGGCGGGATGGTCGATCTCGGGGCGTTGAAGGCCGAACCGTTCCGAAAGCGCCGCAACCAGACGTTCATAGTCTCCCAGGGGGTTGTCCAGCGTCGCCGGGGCAAGGGAGACGGTGAAGAGGCGGATGGCGGGGTCCAGGGAGATGGCCCTTTCCGCGGCGGCCTTTCGAATGACTTGACGGGCTGTCCGGCTCTGCTCCGGGACGAAAATGATCAGGTCGCCGCGGACGACGGCCGCGCAGGCCAGGCGGACTCCCCCGGCCCGTTCTTTTTCTCCGCTGCATTCGGCTTCTTCCGCGGCAAAGGGAGAGAGGTGATCGGGACCCGAGGCGATGCCGTAGCGTTCGAAGGTCCCGGTCTCGACGCGGATGAGGCACTTTCCGCAGGATTTCTTTCCGCCGCAGACGGATTCGATCCCCACGCCCAGCAAGCGCGAGGCCTCCAGAACGGTTGCACCCTCCGGGACCTCTCCCCGCCTGCCGGAGGGCTGAAAAACCACCTGGTGCATCTTCATGCCCGGTTTCCCTTCCCCCTGTCGGGCCGTCCTGGTCGCCAGACCTTCAGGGCTTGATTGCGGCTGATTGCCTGAGAAAACAGAACCGCTTAATCATAAAAAACCCCGGGGCGTCAAGACAAAATTGCATACGGCTGCCGCAGGATCGGCCGTTTGGCCCGTGGATGGAAGGATGCCCGGAGGATCAACCTTGATTTGCCCAAAGCGGTTGTGGTAATCTCGCTCCGCTCGATGAAACGGGAAAAACCATGAGCCACCCCAATCCGTCCCATGAAGCGTCATCCCACGATCAGACGGTCGATCCGGCCGGTTTGGGGATCGCCATCCTGAACCGGGACGAGATCCTGGCCTGCAACCCCCGTTTTCGGGAGATCGCCGGCCTCGAGCGCGGGGAGGGGCGGCTGGAGCCTTTTCTGCAGTGGACCGCCCCGGGATATCGGGAATCCTTCATGCGTCATCTGGAGGCGCTCCTGAGGGGGGACCTGCTGCGTGTCGCATTTGAGCTCAGCGGAGGGCCGGCCGGGGACGGCCGCCGCGTCCTGGGAGACGCCCAACGGATCCTGTTTTCAGCAGGATTTCCCGCTGTCCATCTGACCCTGAAAGACCTCGGAAGCCTGGCAGCCCTGGAAGCCCGATCCACCGAAG
>CAYOGU010000418.1:0-2618 GCA_964403345.1 uncultured Syntrophus sp.
GGTCGGTGGAAACGACGAGGATCGTTTTCATTCTCTACAGACTCAGGCTGCCGGATTCCTCCCGGGAGCTCTCGAGCTTGTCCAGCACTTCCCGGATATCGGCGTCGGACAGGGCCAGGAGGTCGAAGGCCGCCGGATGGACGGCGGGGACCAGGGGATCGCCGCCGAAACCGAACCCGCGGGCCCGCACCAGGACGTCCGAAAAATGGACGATCGCCGTCTCCACGGGGGCCTTCCTGGCCGAGCCGGGGCGGTGGTGGCACTCGATCATCTCCACCAGGTTCGGCGGGAAACGCCACCGTTCGGCGAGCCAGGTCCCCACGGCGGAGTGCGTCTCCTGGAAAACGGCCCGCTCCGCTTCGAAGATGGGGGACTTCCGGGAGGCGGCCTGCTTCATCGCCTCTTCGTACTGGGCCTGGTACTCGAGCATCAGGATCACCTTGCCGAAATCGTGGAGGAGCCCCCCCACGGAAACCTCTTCGGGGTCCTTGAGGCCCTTTTTCTCGGCAATGGCCCGGGCCACGACAGCGCAACCCACGGAATGGTCCCAGAGCCCAGCCATGACCTGCTGCATGATCTCGAAGACCGAGATCCCCAAGAGGAGGCCCTTGACGACGCTCAGCCCCAAGAGCATGATGGCGTGCGACACAGAGGAGATTCTGCCCGGGAAGCCATAGACGGCGGAGTTGACCATCTTGAGGACTTTGGTCGTCAGGGCCGGGTCGCCGACCACAAATTGACTGATCTCGCTGAGCGTGACACCCGGTTTGCCGATGACCTGGGAAACCTTCTTGACCGTCCCCGGGACAGTCGGCAAGGCATTGATATTCTCGATCCGTGTCCGCTGAGTTCTAATGTCGATGTTGTCCACGCGCTTGTCTCACTTGCTGTAATGATAAGAACGATCACGCATACAGGCTTTCGATCTGCTCACGGACGATCTTCTTGATCCGGGCCATGTGAGGTTTGTCAAGGGCCACTTCGAAACGCGCCTCCAGGGCGGCCAGAGCCTCATCCAGGGGGACGGCCTGCTCCGAGGGGCCCTCCACGAAGATCCCCCCTTCCAAGTCCATGTCCTGGATCCTTTCGATCCACCGCTCCGTCAACTCTGTCCCCTCCCCCAGGAGGGTCATCCCATTCTTTCCCACGAGCGGCTTGGCCAGGACCATCCCCGGCTGCAGCTTGTCGCTTGCGATCCTCGGCATCCCAGTTTCTCCTTGACTGAGATCATCCCATCCTTCCGGCCAAACCCACGGCGGTCGATACCGCCCATGCCGTCACCCGAAAGGCCATATGGCTGCTTTCGGGCAGGGACGATGTCCGCAATATACGGCCTTCGGACGAATAATACAAGATTTCTTATCCAGTTGCCAACAGGACTCCGGCCTTTCCGTTTGCGGGAAAGTTTTCACCAGGGGACGCCGTTGAATTCACCCGGCCCACAATCGCCGACAGTCGATACACGCTCTCTTTCATCTGTGCGGCCTGGGCGCTCATCTCCTCCGAGGCCGACGCCATCTCTTCGGCGGTGGCCGTCGCCTGCTGGGTGACCTTGTCCATTTCCGCAACCGCCTTGGGACCTGAGAGACGCCCTGGACCTGCTCGTTGGAGGCCGCGGTGATATCGCCCATCGTCCCGGATATGTCGTCCATCAGCTTGGCAACCTGGCCGACGATTCTCTTTGTATCGTCCATCAGGGCCTTCGCCTGCACCGCGTTGTCGGCGTTCTGCCTCGTCATGGAGGCCATCTGGTCGAGCGATGCCGATGATTCCTCCAGGGCGGACGCCTGCTGGGACATTCCGCCAGCCAGGCTCTGGCTCGCTGTAGAGACTTCGTTTGAGGCACTGGCCACATGGTTCGCCGCTCCGTCGATGTCCGCGGCGATCTTCATCAACGGACGGGCGATCCCCCGGCCGAAGAAGACCACCACGATGCAGGTCAAGACCAGGAAGACGGCCGTGACTGAAATCAGGATCGTCTTGATGCCGCGGGCCTCCGCATACATGTCGCCGATATCCTGCGTCACGATGATGGACCATCCGGTGAGCGGGACAGGCGAAAAGGCGGCCATTTTCCTGGTCCCCTCGAAGGCGTATTCCTTCGTCCCGCTCTAGCGGGCATTGGCCTTGGCCATGAAGGATTCCATCCCCTTCTCGGTGCTCAGGTTCTTTTCGAGCAGCCACTCCCTTCTGGGGTGAGCCACGAGCACCCCTCTGGAAGCTGAGATCATGTTGGACAGGTCGTCGATCTTGACGACCGCGGCCAGGACGCCGACAAAGACCCCGGCGTCCGACGTGATCGGCACGGACACGATGGTAACGATGTTGCCCGTGGCCTTGGACTTGCTCACCTGCCCGATCGAGGTCTTTCCCGCGGCGCAGTCCCTGTAGTCGGCGCGTTCCCGGACATCGAGTCCCTTGGTCTTGCCGCCGACGCTGTCGGCAACGATGAACCCTTCCGAGTTGACGAAGATGATGTGCTCATAGTTGTCGCCAATCGCCTTATGGGTCTTTGCGAGGTCCCTGTTGATCCGCCCAATGGCTTCATCCTTGTTGCTGCTATTCTTGATGTTTTCCGCAGCCGCCGCGATGTCGCCGTTCGAGGCGATCGATTTGAA
>CAYOGU010000419.1:0-2616 GCA_964403345.1 uncultured Syntrophus sp.
ACGAACAAGAATTCCAATCCTCGATGGAGGGCGAACGAAACCAGGGCGCGTTTTCGGCAGCGTATCCCCCCCCTCCAGCGCAGGGATTCTTCTGGCCGCCTTGTGGCGGGGTGCGGGGGACCGGTCCGGATGGATGACAGATTCATGACCGGGATGGCCGTTAAAGGGATGAGGGATTGGACGATCCTTCCTGAGAAAGGAACGTCGTCCGGGAATAACGAAGGAGGAAGGGGTATGGGGCAAAAGGACGAACTGCAGGATGCCCTCCAGGGGTACAAGGGGAAGATCTCGACGTCGGTGAGGGCGACGCTGGCATGGAGCCGGGATCTGGTCTTCGAGGGGACAACGCCCCAGGGCTATGAACTGGCGTTTGATGCCGATTCCCAGTGGGGATGCAAGCCCACTGAGGCCCTCCTGATGTCCCTGGGCGGATGCATGGCCATCGACATCGTGTCGATTCTCAAGAAGATGAGGATGGATCTCAAGGGATTGCGGGTCGAGTTGACCGGGGAGCGGAATCCCGAGCCGCCCCAGTATTTCCGGGCCGTCGAGATGGTCCTCCACCTGACCGGTGCAAACCTCGATTCCCGCAAGATTGAAAGGGCGATCGCCCTTTCAAGGGAGAAATACTGCTCCGTCTACAACAGCCTCCGTCCCGATCTGGTCCTGACGGTCCGCCACACCGTCGGGGAAGGCTGACCCCGGGACGGGTGTCCAAAAGGACGTCCCGGCCGGAGGCCGGGACGTTATGGGCGGGGAAGGGGAGCCTCAGTCCTCGAAGATCCACCGGTCCACGTCGCGGCTCCAGGAGACGAACTCGTCCTTCTTGAACCACAGGGACGATTCCTTCTCGCCGTTTTCCGGACTGTCGGAGGCATGGGTCAGGTTGCGGCCCACTTCCAGGGCGAAGTCGTGACGGATGGTGCCCGGGGCGGCCTCGCCGGGGCGGGTCGCTCCCATGGTCTGCCGGATGCAGGCCACGGCCTTGGGACCCTCCCAGACCATCGCCATCACCGGGGCGGATGTGATATAGGCGATCAGGCCGTCGTAGAAGGGTTTGCCCTTGTGGACGGCATAATGCTCTTCGGCCAGCGACCGGCTGACCTGCATGAATTTCGCCCCTGCCAGGCGAAGACCGCGCCGCTCCAGGCGTGCGATCACCTCGCCGATCAAGCCCCGCTGAACACCGTCGGGTTTCACCAGAACCAATGAACGTTCCACGTTTTTCCTCCTTAAAAATGATTTGAAACGGTAACGAAGGCCGAGAGGATACGAGGATAGGGACCGTCTGTCAACAGGTATCTGTCCGCAGGCCGCAACTCCGTTTGCCCCGTGCCTGAAGAGGGGTTTTGGGGCACGGTTTCCCCGGGTCCCGCAAATACCGGCATCCGGCGGCTTTCGTCAGGGATGGTCGAAGAGGTATCCCACGGAGCGGATGCTCTTGAAGTAGACGGGATTTTGCGGATCGTCCTCGAAATACCGCCTCAGGCGGACGATGAAGTTGTCCACCGTCCGGGTGGAGGTCTCCCCGGAGTATCCCCATCCCCCTTCCAGCAGTTCCTTTCTCGTGAGGGGCTTGCCCCGGTTGGCGATGAAAAGCCTCAGGAGCTTCGCCTCCTGTTCCGTCAACCGGATGGTCCCCTGGCGGCACTGCACCGTCAGGGTGCTGAAGTCGATCCGGTTGTCGCCGAAGGTGTAGACCTGGAGGGCATTGCCCCCTTGCGTACCGCCGTCGCCGCTCCGGACCCATGAGGAGCGGGTCAGGAGCCGTTCCACCCTCAGCAGGAACTCCTCGAGGTTGAAGGGCTTGGCAAGGTAATCGTCGACCCCGCAGGAAAAGCCCTTGATCCGGTCGTTGGTCTCCCCCTTGGCGGAGAGGATCAGGACCGGGAGCTTCTCGTCCTCCAGACGGATATGGCGAAGGACGGCCAGCCCGTCAAGGCCCGGGAGCATGATGTCCAGGATGATCAGATGGGGGTTGAAGGTCTTCCACATCTGGAGCCCGGCCGTTCCGTTTCCGGCGATCGTGGCTTCGTAGCCCTGCAGCGAGAGGTTCAGTTTGAGCCCTTCGGCGATATGGGGGTCATCCTCGACGATAAGGATCCGTTTGGTTTGGGTCTCTTTCATCTGCCGTCCCTTCTTGATTTTTCCAGGGGAGGCTCAGGGTGATCACGGAACCTTTCCCCGGGCCTTCGCTGTCTGCCGTCACTTTCCCGTGGTGGAGCTTGGCGACGTGCTGGACCAGGTAGAGCCCGATGCCGCTGCCGCCGACCGAAGCAAGGCCGTCATGGCGGCCCTGATAGAACTTCCGGAAGATCCGCTTGCGCTCCTGGGGAGCGATGCCGATCCCGTTGTCGCGAAAGCGGATCAGCAGGAGATGGTCGCGCCTCTGCTCCTCGAATGTGATGTCCACCCTGGGGCTTCCGGAGGTATTGTATTTGATGGCGTTGGTCAGGATATTGATGAGGAGCATCTCAAAGAGGGGAACGATGAGCGGATGGATCAGCGGCGGATGTTCCTCCACCCGGATGTCGCAGCGGCCGAAGAGGTGGTGGTTGGAGGCGATGAACTGACGGATTGTCCCCACCAGGTCCACCAGCCGGTAATCCCCCTCGT
>CAYOGU010000420.1:0-2602 GCA_964403345.1 uncultured Syntrophus sp.
AGGGCTGGCCGGCCCTTTTCGACAAGAGATGACGGTCATGGCGGATCGGAAGAGCAGCGCGTCCGACAATGTGCGCTTCATCTGGATCAACCCGGTCATCAGCCGGATGGCCGGAGACGACTATCCGGCTCTTTTGGAGAGGCTCGTCAGGAGGGGCTACCGAATCGCCGCCTGCCCCGAGGCCGCTGACGAGATCCGCGGAACCTACATTTCCCATCTAGACCAGTCGCCGGTCAGGCCGCTGATCGACGCCCGTTGCCCCCGGATCGTCTCCCTGATCCGAGAGAAGTTCCCCGCGCTCCTGGAGCGGGTCGCCCCGATCCCGCCGATCCTGATCCTCTGTGCCGAGCGCCTCTATCGGCGCCATTGCGCTCCGGATCCCCGGCAAACGAGCCTGACGATCATCACCCCCTGTTCAGAACTGGTCGATTATGGTAAGAGCCTCTTCGGGGAACGAATCCTCTTCCTTACCTGGAAAGACTTTCGACGGGATGAGGCCCTTCTGCCGCTCTATCCGCGGGCGGAAGCCTCCCCGATCCCGCCGGGGTTCTTCAATTTCCCCGGGATCCGGGTCCTGGAGGGGAGCGGCCCCCAAACGGTAACCGACCTGCTCGGTCGCGCCGAGGCAGGGCGGATCGACACGGAGGTCGCGATTCTGGAGCTGCTCTACTGCCGGGACGGCTGCCACAACGGAAACGGCGTTTAGCGGTCCCGACGGGATAAAAAAGTACGGGGCCGGTGAACCGGTCCCCGGACCATGACGAATACGAGGTTTGGGTGCCTGTGCTCTCGATGGTTCAAAGGTTGAAGGCCCTGTATATCCCCCTGTTCATTCTGATCGCCTGGCTCATCGGGTCGGGACTCGGCTTCTGGAACCCTTACATCATCCCGCCGCCGGCGAAAGTCCTGGCGACGGGTCAACAACTCCTCGTCAGCGGGGTCCTCTTCAAACACGCGGCGGTGAGCCTCTACCGCGTCTTCGCAGGATTCGCCATCGCGTTGCTGCTGGCGCTCCCCTTGGGGATCCTGATCGGCATGAACCGGCGATGGGTCCACTACACGGAGCCGATGCTGGAGTTCATCCGCCACATCCCGCCTCTGGCGACGATCCCGATGCTGATCCTATGGTTCGGGATCGACGAGACCTCGAAATTGACGATCATCGTCCTGGCCACGTTCTTCCCGATCTATCTGAACACGGTCAACGGGATCATCCACTGCGATCCCAAACTCCTGGAGGTGGGGCGCTCCTTCGGATTTAGCCGCGGCAGACTGTTCTGGCGGATCATCCTGCCGGCGATCCTCCCCTACATCCTCATCGGGATGCGTCTCGGCCTCGGCTACAGCTGGCGCTCCCTGATCGGCGCGGAGCTCATCGCCGCTGCCGCCGGGATCGGCTACATGATCCTCGATGCGGAACAGCTCTCCCGGCCCGACATCATTGTCGTGGGAATCCTCACGATCGGAATCCTGGGCTCGGTCATCGACCACGCCTTTTTCAGACTGACCCGACATTTCACCCCCTGGGGGGGAGACGAGGCAAAGCATGGCTGGGGTTAATCTGACGCAATTGACCAAATGCTACACCATCGGCGAGCGGACCTTCGCCGCCCTCGATGCCGTCGATCTCGCGATCGCCGACGAGAGCTTCACCACGATCGTCGGCCGGAGCGGCTGTGGAAAGACGACCCTGCTGCGCCTCCTCTGCGGCCTGGAGGAGGCCACTTCGGGACGGATCGAATTCACCTACCGAGCCGGCGCGGAGGAAACGCACCAGAGGCATATCGGGATCGTCTTTCAGGAACCGCGGCTGATGCCCTGGCTGACGGTTGCCCAGAACATCGCCTTCGCCAGACTCGGCGATCCGGACCGGGACCGGACGCGGTCCATGGTCGAGTCCCTGCTGAAAATGCTCGGCCTGGAAAAATTCCGGAACGCCTATCCCGCCCAGATCTCCGGCGGAATGGCTCAGAGGGTTGCGTTGGGCCGGACTCTCTGCTACGATCCCGATGTGATCCTGATGGACGAACCCTTCGGCGCCCTCGACTACTTTACCCGCAAGAAGCTTCAGCACGAGATGGTCGAACTGTTCATCTCCCAGAGGAAGACCTTCATCCTCGTCACCCACGACGTGGAGGAGGCCCTCACCCTGGGGCAGAAAGTGATCGTCCTGGACGCGGGCCGGCTGATCCGGGAGTTTCCAGTCGATCTTCCCTACCGGCGCAAGAGGACGGCACCTGAATTTCTGTCTCTCCAGGAGGCGATCTTCGAGATGATCCTGGAAACGAACCACACGGTGGGCGCCCCTGCCGGCTCGTGAGGGTCCTGGGGGTGCCGCGGCAGACCCGCGGAGGCCGCCTGCGGCCGGTCCTTCAGGCGTACTGCCGCACTATGACGACTTGAGGAGGTTGAAAATCATTTCCATGCGAATCATCCGTATCATCCTGGCTGCGTTGCTGGCTTCCTTTCTGGTTACGGGAATCACGGTCCTGCCGGCCCTTGCGGCGGAAAAGGCCAAGGCGATCCACATCACCTACGTCAAGGCCCCGCTCAACATCCCCTCCATCGTGGTGTCGGGAGGGCCCATGCTCGCGGGCGTTCA
>CAYOGU010000421.1:0-2590 GCA_964403345.1 uncultured Syntrophus sp.
CCCGGGACCCCTCCTCGGTGGAGACGGTGTCACCGACAGTCGCCGGTATGAGCCGGGCATCCCTCTGGATGTAGCCTCCTCCCTGAACATACGTGATCCTGCCGACTTCAAAGGGGTCTTCCTCTTCCCTGTCGATATAGATGGTCTCGGTCCTGGGGCCGTGCGGGCTGGCGGTCGCTGTCGCCCCGGAGATGGCGCCGGCCCGTTCAAGCAGGACGGCGGTCCCCCCACTTCCTCCGCCGAGCGAGGCCACATCACTCCGGTCGACCAGCAGCTGTATCTCGGCAAATGAACCCCGCTGGATGGTGATGACATCCTTATGGTAGAGCCTGTCGCCGACCGCCGCCGGTTGGACACTCGTTCCGCGTGTAATGGAGACTGAATATGCACCAATATCCTCCGCGGGGGTGAGGAGACGACCCGGCCGATCACCTCCTCGTCCGTGTAGACCTCAGCGTGGTATGGGATGCAGCCGGAGCGGTGCAGACCAGCAACGATCCGAACACCACCGCCAGGAAGATGCATGGCGAATGGGTGTGCATAACACTACATGGAGCACCAGGAATTTTAACCGTATTATCCGGGCTGGCCGAACCGGCCAGGCCCCGGTGGTGGCCCACCTTGCCCGGACCTTTGGATGCAGAGAGCGTCCATCATGGCGCCGCTCATTCCCTGGATGCCCCCGCAGGTCGTCAGGCAGTTCCTGATGGGCTACCATCTTCAGGAGGACACGGAAGAACCGACGGAGCCGGCCCCAGACCCCTACCAGGACCAGAAAGTCCGGGAAGCCCTCGAGATGGTCCGTCTGCGGCAGAACGATCCGGGCGCACAGTCCATCCTCGACCCGATGTTCCGCGATCGCCGCAGTCGCACTCCTGCTGGGATCGGGAGAACAGGGCACTGTAATGTATCGGTCTACGACACCGGGGTGACCATGCGGGGGAAGACCGACATCACCGGTGTGCCCTTCCGGGACCGGATCGTACACCAGGCCCTGGAGGAAAGAAGGTCAGGGTGGGTGGACTACGTCTGGATGACACCGGAGTACAACGGGATCTGCCACAAGTCCGCCTATTTCCGGTTGGTTGAGGAAACCGACGGCGGGCGGCAGATCGTGGTCGGCGGGGGGTTACGGATCGAAGCCTCCGGACCAGTGATCCAGGACCATACCCCTCGTGGGGGGACCGGGGATCGCACCCGGGACGGCCACCCGCCGGTGCCTGTCTCAATGTGTGGTTTTTAATAGTAAATGGATACAGACAGACTGTCTGAAGGGGGTTGAACATGAACGACGTCATCGTGGGACTTGTCGCAGTGATCCTCTACTTTGTCATCGGGTTCATTGCGGGATATTACATCATGTCTGTCTATTTCAACAGGCGGTTTTTCAGGGCGGCGGAGAGATGTCAGGAGGAGAACTCGTTCGAACCGCTGGTGGACGAGATGCGCGAGGTTTCGTGAGGGGGAGATCATGGACGCTGCAGGATTCATTGCAATCGGGATTGTATCGCTCTGCTTCGGGTTTCTGTCGGGGATCCAGATGGCACATATCCGTCACAACAAGCGGCTGGCTGGGCTCATCAAGCGGTGCATCCACTCGGGGACGATCGCACCGGTCCTCTATGAGCTGGAGAACAATTCCAGGAAAAAACCACATGATGCCCGTTAGAGCTACAGGCATACCGGATGAAAATCGGGGGTCATTTTCATACGAAAGAGTGAGTGACCCGATCCGATCAGGCGGTGCGCCCGGGGCGGGGGTGTCTCTCAGACGGAGTCACCGCACCCAATCGACACCTTCTTGCCCCATCTCGGATCACATACGGATAATACCCTGCCCGGCCCGCACGACCGGACGTGTCGATTGTCCGGGTCCATACTTCATCCATGTGTGACAGGTGCACCAGTACCCATCGCGGTATGGAGATCCGCCATTATGTGATGATCGCGCTCCTCCTCGAGGCGGGCTTCACCGGCGGGCTCACCACCTTCTCCTACCTTGAATCACGGGAGAACCTGCTCCAAAATGAGAAGGCGGTGTAGAATCTGACCGAGGAGAACATCATCCAGCCCCTCTCCCTGTCGGACCGGGGGCTCTGGCTCTTCGACGAGACCCTCAACTACCGGATGATGGATGGTTTCGACCTGCTCCTGGCAGAATATGCCCGTTCCCGCGGAGATCCGTACCGGATGGACCCTACATCATTGATGAGAACGGTGTGATCATCCGGAGCACGGAGGAATCAGAGATTGGGCTCGATTTCAGGGAATACCCGCGTTTTTATTCCTTCCTCACCGGGATTCTGAAGTTGGTCGAGAGATTTTCCAGGCCGCTCATGTGAACTAACGGCATGATAGACGATTTGCAATCTCCCCGGCGATTGCTGTAGTTGGTTTCAATATGTTGGTGCACGAGGTGTACAGGTGAGCGGGAGAGAGCCCGGGAAAAACCATAATCCGCTTTGAGCGTGTTGAGGAGTTCCTGCTCAGTGGTCTTCTTCCAGGCATCGATCAGGGATATGGTATCTTCTCCAGCAGCGGGCATGTATAAGTCCTCGATTCCATATGCGCTCAAAAGGGTTAAATGGTG
>CAYOGU010000422.1:0-2580 GCA_964403345.1 uncultured Syntrophus sp.
TCGAGAAGTTCCCCGAGCCGCTCCGGCAGGCGTATCTGCGGGGCGAAGCTTAAAGGAGGTCAGCCATGCGCGAAGGATTCTTGAAAATCGACGGCCACAGGATCTGGTATTCGGCCTACGGGGAGGCAAAAAAGGGCACGCCGCTGATGGTCCTGCATGGCGGTCCCGGGTTTCTGAGCATGCCGGAGGTGGTGCGGGACCTGGCATCGGACCGGCCGGTCTTCTTCTACGATCAGTACGGCTGCGGCCGGAGCGACCGGGCCCCGGACCGGGCCGACTATACGGTGAAAGGCTACGTCCGCGAACTGGGCGAAGTCCGGCGAAAGCTCGGCCTGAACAGGGTTTATCTGATGGGATTTTCCTGGGGGACGGCCCTGGCCTGCGCCTACATGCTGGACCGGAGGCCCGCAGGCGTGGAAGGGCTCGTCCTCTGCGGGCCCTACCTCAGCACGACCCGCTGGAACGCCGACCAGCGGGCGAACATTGCCCGGATGCCCGGGGAGGTCCGCAAGGCCATCGAGGAGGGCGAAAGAAAAGCCGACTACAGCGATTCCTACCAGGCGGCCATGATGGAATACTACCGGAGACATGTCTGCCGGCTCGATCCATGGCCGGCCAGCCTCCAGAAAGCCTTTTTCCGGCTCAACCCAGACGTCTATCAGACCCTGTGGGGCCCCAGCGAGGTCACCATCACCGGAACCTTGAGGGACCTGGACCTCCTGCCCGATCTGCACCGGATCGGCCAGCCGGTCCTCCTGGTGTGCGGCGATGCCGACGAGGCCGGTGTGAAGACCGTCAAAGACTACCAGATGGCCTTTCCCGATGCGCGGATGGCGGTCATCCCCCAGGCCTCCCACCTGCATGTCCTTGAACAGCCGAGGCTTTTTAAGGAGGTGGTAAGGAGTTTCTTAAGGCAGGATCGGGGTTAGATTTTGCTTGCACCCGCCGCCGTTCCATATTATGAAGCGTCAACGCACCGATCGGGCGGAACGGAGGCGTTACGAAACCCGTTTCGCGAAGGGCGCGGCGGATCTTCAGGACATGGGAGTGGCAACGAATTTTGAAACGATCATCAAGTAGAAGTTGGGCAGGGCTCCTGGCGGCATGGCTCCTTGGGGCGTCGTTCTTTCTCATCTCTGGCGTGCAGCTTGCGTCGGCCGGCACCGATAAGGGAGAGGGACGGCCGGTTTGGGAAGAAGGGGTTGCCTACCTGCTGGCCTCGCTCAAGACCCGGGACGCCGTTTTCGACGCAAGGAAGGTCGCAGGACTGCTCGATTTCGTCGCCTCGGACAAGGGAGGAGACGCGAATCTGAACCCGGGCAAGCGCGAGAACGCGACCGGTGCCTACTTCTTCGCCGACGTCAAGACCCCCCTGGTCAAGGTCATCCGGTACGCCTACAACCCCAGGATCCCGGCCTCCATCACCCTCCCATCGGTCGTCCGCCTTTGCGGCTGGCAGACCAAACCGTCCTCCCCGTTCGGCGAGCTCGCCGAGAAGATCGGAAACGTGAAGGAGCCGCTCGTGATGCGGGGCGTCGAGTACGAGGAGATCACCCCCGATCTGACCACGGGCGCCTACTACCGCTACGATATGGACCGGATGATGGTCCTGATGAACCACCGGGGCAGGGATTTCTTCATCTCCGTCACCCGCCAGAAGAAGCCCTCCACCGTTGGACACAAGGGGGCAATCATCGGCCCGGACACGGACTGGACCTACTTTTACTCGGGCGAGAAGGGGCTGAGCAGGACCGGCCTGGGCTGGGTCAGTTCCTACATGTACGACGCCTTTTCGGTCGCCGTCTTCTTCGAGCCCGTCCCAGGCCAGCCCCGCACCCGTTGCGCAACATTCAAGTGGCTCAACGCCGGCTGGGGCGGAATCAACATGGTCAAACGGGAGAACATCCTGGAGGGGTGCCGGCGCTTCGCCTCCGGCTTCAAGAGGATCCTGGAAGCCCCGCAACTGCCCGAGGCCGAGCAGTTGATCGACCTTTACGCCCGGATCAGGGCCCTGTCCGACCAGGACCTGTCCGCCAAACTCCAGCCGATCATCGGGGCCCTGAAGAGGCTCGCCCGGACAGACCCCGCTCTCTCGCGCAGCGACTTCCAGGAGTTGATCGAGAGCGGCGATTATCTCAACACGATGAGCCGGGTGGAGCGGGAGCATCTGCTCATGTCCGAATCGATGAAGCTCACGATCGGCAAGCCCTCCCTTCTCGACAAGGCCCTCTGACCTCCCGGAGGCCCTGCAGAGGTCTTACGGAGATCCTGCCGGGGTCAGGGACGCCGCCCCAACCGCCGGGATTTTTCCAATCCATCCGGGTTTACTCCCCGGCCTCCATTCCGGTTGACAGCGACATGCAGGGAAACTATACTGCACGGAAGAACGATCCGCCGGGGCCCGCGGCAAGAGGGGGCGACCCGACGAAAGCGTTCCGGACACCCCAGGGAATCATCCTCTATGGACAGCCAGGGACAGGCATCGAAAGGCCGGACGTTCGTCCGGCGCATGTACATCCCCCGCATCGTGGGGCTGGGGCTGGGGTTTTTCTGCGTGGCCTCGGTCTTCTACCAGCAGCC
>CAYOGU010000423.1:0-2563 GCA_964403345.1 uncultured Syntrophus sp.
CCCCTGTCCGACTGCCCTAACCAAAACTGTCTAACTCCAGGGGTGCAGTCCAGTTCCTTCCCAGAATACGGCAGGGGCAGTTGGCCGCGGCAATGACTTCACTTTTCTCCATCATCCGTGAGGCTACTTCATACGGCAGGATTTCGATTTCGGCGGGGATCGCGCTCTCCGCCGGGAAGATCCGGTTCCAGGGCGGGTCGGCCGAGGCAAGCTCTGCGGCCATGTCCTTCATGTAGTAGGCATGCCATAACTGAGCGAGGCGATCCCGCGTCGGCTCATCCAGCCCTTTCATGACCGGATATTCGAACAACCCGGGATAGTTCGGCAACAGTGCATAGGCGTACTCGCCATCCACCATCTTGGCAAGGATGGAGCCGCGGTCGGCCATGGCCTCCAGCTTTCGCAAAGCTTCATCGGGTTCTATGCCGGCTTTCTTCGCCACGTCGCTTGCCTTTTGCAACTTGAAGTCCAGAAGTGTCGCCAGCTCTACCTCATCCGAGCGGAAGAGAATTTTCAGTATTTCGAGGAATTCCTCGCTCCTGGGTGCGCCGACAGGATGGGTATTCAGTTTTTCCTGGAGCTTGTGGTAGTGATGCATTGTCCCTCCCCCTGAGAAGGAAAAAAGGGGTTGCGGAAACCGCAAACCCCTTGATTCCATCTGGTGCCGAAGCCGGGACTTGAACCCGGACAGGCGCACGCCTACTAGACCCTGAACGCACGGTCAGGGACAACGAGGGATACAACGGGATAACGAAAGAAAGTTAAATATCGAGTAGTTATCCCGTTTTTCTTACCTAAGGTGCACAAAGGAAATGCAGGGAAGCACGGGGATATATTTTGCAAAGTAATGACCAAGTAATGACCAAAAAATTGGATAGTGAACCTCCTGAGAACATTTTAATGCCTCCTTGGAAAGGAATGGATTTTCAGCGACCCTTCTTGTGGCCCCTTACATTCACGGCTTTCCACTCCAGAAGCGGATGGCACCGGATGTGGCTCTGCAGGGCCTCATCACCGGTCAGTAGCTCGGGCGCTATCTCACCCCTGTCCAGAATCCGATCGAGAAATTCCTGCTCCGGTGCGGTGAACGGCAGCAGGCTGGAAAGAAGATCGCGGCAATCCTCGACAAGGCCCTTCCCAAACTGATCCTTCCGGATATATTCGCTCCCTGCGAACCTTAGCGTGGGGATGAGCTTTTGTTCCAGATCGGCAATATCGACATCCACATCCGCCAGTGCAATGGTTCGCCAGTCCTTGCGGCTCATAGCACCGTAGACCACAAAGGCCAGGCGCAGCCGTTCTCGGTCGAGGCCCCCCAGGCGGAAGAGATTGCTGCAATCGAACAAATCCCGCGCCTGCCGCCGTGAGAGCAATGCCGAGAGCTTGCCCGCCGCGAGTTCGTGGACGTCAACCATCGGGATGCCTGCAGCCTGCCAGATGCCGACGGGTCGTGAGTCGATCCGCTGCACCGGCCACAGGGGGATCCGGAACATGAAATTGACATCCACCTCCAAGTTGCCTCCCTGGCCGCTGGCACTGGGATAACGGAGTTGCCATTTGCCGCCCGCATGCTCCGTCGGCACGCGCCGGACCGTGTATCCCTCCCTGGAAAAGACCGCCTGCAGGGCCTGCTCGACCTTGGGTCGTTCCAGGAGCATCGTTTCCCGGTCCGCCGCACCCACGTAATTGAGATCGATGTCCACAGAGAGGCGGGGAACGGCGAAGATGAAAAGGTTCAGGGCCGTTCCGCCCTTGAGGACCAACTTGTCTTTGAGGAAGGAATGGCTGCGGATGGCATCGAGCAGTTGGAGCAGCAGCGCGACCTTTTCCAGCATGTCCGGGCGAAAGCCGGTTGCCTCCGCCTGGATGGCGAGCGTTTCAGGGGAGATCTTCATGAGGGTTCCTCCCATGATCTTTCATAGACCTCTTGGGGAACGACGAGGTTCCAGGCGGTCACGAAGCGGCCCTCTTTCCGCCGACTGCGTTCCAGGTAATGGGGACGCTGTGGCCGGAGATCACGGAGGACCTTCAGGTGAGCCTCGTCGACCATCAGGCCTTCCCGGTGCTGCTCCAGGAAAAAGCCGACCTTGGCCGCGGTCGTGGCGTTGCCCAAGTGCTGCACGTAGGCAGTCACCTTGTCGAGATCGAAAAACTCCACGGACTCAAGGGAGCGCCATATCTCCTCCCAACTCCCAGCCAGGTCGGGCCGGTGGAGGACATCCACGAAAGTCCTCTCCAGACCCGTTACCCGGACCTCCAGGCCCGCGCGATCGGCCTTGACCACATCGAAGGAGGCAGCGAACTCGGGAGGCAGAGCCCCCGGAAAGCGGACCCCCTTGAACTTATGGGACCGGAAAGCGATGGGCCGAGCAGGGGTGGCGGAAAGATAGGTGAAGTGCTCGTAGACCGAATAGCCTTTGCCGTGAAACTCCATGGCTGTATGGTAGGCCAGCACGGCATCCTTCGTCATCCGGGAGGCCAGCAGGAAGGGATCGACGGGATAGGACTCGGCAGACGCCCCGGTAGGGACGACGGCATAGAGACCGCGGCGCACCCGGACCAA
>CAYOGU010000424.1:0-2560 GCA_964403345.1 uncultured Syntrophus sp.
CCTCCCGAAAACGCCGCTGGCCCGGAGCGACATCGCCTCTCTCCTGTTCACCTCCGGAACGACGGGAAACCCCAAGATCGTCTCCCTGACCCACGGGAACATCCTCCACGTGGCCCTGGTCTGCACGCGGCTCGAAGAGTACACCGCCGACGAGGTGACGCTGGCCATGCTCCCGCTCTACCACGTCTATGCCTTCGAGTCGACCTTCATGGCCCCGCTCCTGACGGGAAGTTCCGTCGTCTTCCAGACCTCCCTCAAGGGCCCGGACATCATCCGAGCCCTGGCTCAGAACCCGATCACTATCTTCCCGGCGGCGCCCCAGATGTGGGAGCTCTTTTTCGATGCGATGGTGGGAAAGATCCGGGCCCAATCCATGGCCAAGTACCGCCTCTTCATGTTCTTCCTGAAGGCCGCCCCGGTCCTCAGGGCCCTGGGGCTGGGCGTCCTGCCGAGGAAAGTCTTCGGTCCCGTCCACGAGATCTTCGGGCGGAAGATGCGGTTCTTCATCAGCGGCGGTGCGCCTCTCAAGAAGGAATACTTCCGCTACTATCAACGGATGGGGTTCGAGATCATGGAGGGGTACGGCCTGACCGAAACGACGGGGCCCATTGCGATCCCCTACTACAAAGACGCCGTTGCCGGGGCCGTGGGCCCCCCCATCCCCGGCAACGAGGTCCGAATCAAGGAGGTCAACGCCGACGGGATCGGGGAGATCTGGCTCAGGGGCGAGGCGGTGATGGCCGGCTATTACCGGAACGATGCGGCCAACCGCGAGGCCTTCGACGCGCAGGGCTTCTTCAACACCCGGGACCTGGGCTACGTGGACAGGAAGGGCCATATCCACATCACGGGACGCAAAAAGAACGTCATCGTCCTGGATTCGGGCAAGAATGTCTACCCGGAGGAACTGGAGCTCCACTTCCGGTCATCGCCCGCTATCGCCGAGATCGCCGTCTTCGGCCGGAAGATCGACGGTCGCGAGACGGTCTACGCCGTCATCGTGCCCTCCCTCAAGGGGCCGGACAGCTACGAAGCCGTCCGTGAGGAGATTGCCCGCCTCAACCGGAGCCTCCCCGCCTACCGGCGGGTCTCCCGCTTTGCCCTGGCGGCCGACCCCCTGCCCCGGAACTCCACCAGGAAGATCCTGATCGACGAAGTGATCCGCCTCCTGGAGGCAGGCGTCTTCCAAACGGAAAAAGGGGGGGTGCCCCTGCGCCGCAATGTCCTAGTGCCTGCCACCGTCCGGGAGGAGGAGATCGCCTCACGGCTCGCCGAGAAGCTCCAGGCCGATGTCCTCCTGGCCAACGAAACCCTTGCCGATCGCGGGATCGACTCACTGGGAATGATCGAACTGATCGTCCACCTCGAGGAGTCCCTCGGGATCTCGGTGGATATGGAGAAGGTCAACCCCCTGCAGAGTATCGAGGAATTCGTCCGGGTCCTGGCCGCCTGCGAACAGGGCCAGGAAAAGAGCCAAGACGAGCAGATCCTCCGGGGCGAGATCACGACGGGCATGGCGACCTTCTGGAATCCGCTGGCCGAGCTGATCCTTCTTCTCGTCCGGATCGCCTCCCGCCTCCTATGGAATCTGCAGATCATCCATGCCGAGCGGCTGGTCCCAGACAACCGGATCCTCGTGGCCAACCACCAATCCAACCTGGACGTCCTGTGGATCCTAGGCGCCCTCCCCTACCGCCAGCGGAAACGACTCTTCCTCATCGGGAAAAAGGAACTCTCCTTCCTCCGGTATCCCTTCATCGGCTCGCCGATCCTCTTCGTCGACCGGAGGGGGAATGTCCTGCCGTCCCTCAAGGCCGCCGCCGATGTCCTCCGGAGCGGAGCGGCCCTCATCATCTTCCCCGAGGGGACCCGAAGCCGCGATGGGGCTCTCGGGAAATTCAAGTCCGGCGCGGCCTATCTGGCCCATCATCTGGACAAGCCAGTCATCCCCGTGACGATCCGGGGCTCCTTCGGGATCCTCCCGAGAGGGAAGCTCCTCCCCCGTCTCTTCACAAAAGAGAAGGCCAGCCTGTTCGTCGGCGAAACGATCGATCCCCGCCGCTTCGCCTCGATCGAGGCCCTGAACGCCCATCTGCGGGAGGTCATCGAAAGTCAAAGGAACTGACGGCGCTCCCTCTCCTGAAGCCCTTCACGGCGTTCAGAGGTTTGTGGGGACAGTCCGTAAAGGCCGGCGGTATGACGGTGGGACGTTTCCGTCTCCGTTTCGCACGAACGGCGTTGCCGAGTTCTCCTGCCTTTTTACCCAGTTCTACCAAGTTCGCCTTTAGGTCTTTATTATCCGATTATACAAACTGGATTCGGCTTGTACTGCGTTATCATCACGAAAGATCATGCTTTCAATGGAAAAAGTGCTGTGTTATCTTGATAACCCAATAACCGGGGAAAGTGAAGGTTCGTATATTCATTGTTGGACCAAGAAGGGAAAGATTCGGGGATGTGAACACGATGATGCGATTGAGACTGGCGGCCTGCATTGAGTTGAACGAGTGACACTCCCCCGGCAGGAGCCGGGGGCATCTTTGCCTAAAATATCAGTTGC
>CAYOGU010000425.1:0-2560 GCA_964403345.1 uncultured Syntrophus sp.
CGTTCATCCGGTCCACCCCGAGCAGGTACTGGATGAAATCGTTGGTGCCGATCGAGAGGAAATCCGCCTCCCGCGCGAGCTCGTCGACGATTTCCACGACAGCCGGGACCTCGAGCATGGCCCCCAGGGCGGGAGAGGCATGGTGGGGCAGCCCTTCCTTCTCCAGGGCCTGCAGGCTCTCGGCCACGATCCCCCGCGCCACGCTGAACTCGTCCAGGGATGTGATCATGGGGAACATGATCCGAAGCTCACGGGTATCGGCCCCGGCCCGGAGGATCGCCCGCAACTGCTGGCGGAGCTGTTCGGGGTGGCGGAGGGAAAACCGGATGGAGCGCAGCCCGAGCTGGGGGTTGGGCTCCCCGGCGATCTCCCAGTAGGCCGGGACCTTTTCGCCCCCGATGTCCAGGGTGCGGAAGGTGACGGGTTTTCCGGGCAGGGTGTCGCAGAGGCGCCGGTAGATCCGGTATTCCTCCTCCTCCGCCGGGAAGCTCGAACGGACCAGGAAGGGAAGCTCGGTCCGGTAGAGGCCGATCCCTTCCGCTTTGAGCTCCCGGGCGATCGGGACCTCGTTGAGGAGGTTGATGTTGGCCTGGAGAAAAATCCGCACGCCGTCGCGGGTCCGGGTCTCGGGGAGCATTGCAGCGGCCTGGGAGGCCACCGCCCGGCGCGCCCGGTCGGTGGCCCTGTAGCGCTCCACGACCTCCGGATCGGGATTCACGAGAATGTTCCCCTGCTCGGCGTCCAGAAGGACCGGCGTATCCTGCTCGATGGCCAGCAGCTCGGGACGACCGGCGATGACGAGCGGGATGCCGAGGGTGCGCGCCAGGATTGCCACGTGCGAGGTGACCCCGCCGCTAGTCAGGACGATGCCCGCCGCCCCCTCGGTGGTGAACTTGAGGACTTCGGAGGGGTAGAGCGCCGGGGCGATCACCACCCGGTGCTCGTAGAGCCCTTTCTCTTCCCAGGACTGGCCGGCCAGGTTCTTCAGGATGCGCCCGGTGAGGTCTTCGATGTCCTTGGCCTTCTCCTGGAGATGGAGGTGGGGGGAGGCGCTGAAAAGATTGATGTAGTGCCGGGCCACCTCCCTGACTGCCTGCGACACGACCGTTCCCGACCGGATCTTCTCCAGAATGCGCTCGTTCAGATGCGCGTCCTTGAGCATCATGAAGTGGGCCGAGAAGATCAGAGAGGCGCTCTCCGGAAGGCGTTCCGAGATCCGCTCCTGGAGCTGCTCGAGCTGCCGTGCGGTAGCGGCGACGGCCCGGTGGAAATCGGCCTCCGTGCCGCCGGGCAGGTCGGCCGTCTCCAGAAGCCGGACATGGCTCCGGTCGAAGACGACAGCGGGGCCGTAGGCGAAGCCGGGCGAGGCCGCCTGACCCCTGACGAAGGCCAGGTCGGCCTTCTGGGGCGCCTCTAGGGCGTCCCCGCGCTGTCGGATGTCCATGAGGATGCGGACGGTCTCCAGGACGCCCGCCAACTGGGAGGCCACGGCCCGCAGAGCCCTCATGTCGGCGGCGTCGAAATAGTCTCCCGCGGAATGCTGGACGACCAGGACTCCGATCTGGACCTCCCCGTGCTGGATCGGAACGGACAGGAAGGAACGGAAGGCCTCCTCGTGGGCCTCGGCGAAATACTTGAACCGGGAGTTGCGGGGCGCATCTCCCTCAATGATCGGCTCCAGCCCCGCGAGCGTGGCGCCCACCAGCCCCGTCCCGTAGGCCATGCGCACCTTCTCCACAGCCTCCGGATGGAGCCCCTTGGTCGCCTTGAGGACCAGTTCGCGCGTCCGCTCGTCGTAGAGGTAGATCGAACACACCTCGGCCCGGAGGTGCTTGGAGATCATGGCCACGGTGCGGTCCAGGATGTTGGGGATGTCCGGACTCTCGCGGATCACCCCCCAGAGTTCGCCCACATCGTACAGAAGGTCCAGATGATCCCGATCCCTGTTTGGCATGCCTCTATCCTGCACCAACCCGTTCTTGACATCGTCACGGCTCCGCAGAGGACCCGCCATGACACGGACCGCGCCGTTTAAACCTCGTTGCCGCGGGCGTAGAGCCGGGAAGCGAGGCATTGGCGGGACCATGGTCCGATGGATACGACGATATGAAGAACCGTCCCGCCTGTCAAGCAGTTTAAGAAGTTGCGGCCATCAACGACGGGAACATGCCTGTCAGGATTTCCGTCCGGGGGGACCGAAAGCCCCGGCCACGTAGAGGTAGAGGGCCTTGGCGTCCTCGTCGGCGATCGACGCGGCCGGAAAGGCGGGCATCTGGTCCCGGGGATGCCGGATCTGCGAGAGGAAGGCCTCGGGGCTCTTGAGCGCCGGCGAGCCGGCAAGGGGCCGGTTGGCATCCATCACATTGCCCCCGCCCGGATGGCACCCCCGGCAGTTGGCCAGGAATATCCTCTCCCCGGCAGCTTGGGACGCGGAGGCCTTCGGTTCCGCCGCCGTCACGGCCGCCCCGCTCTTCCCGTCGAAGACGAGACGGGCGCCGAACCAGCCGAGCCCGACGGCAACGACCAGGCAGAGGCTGTAGAGGATTGGGACGATCCTCCG
>CAYOGU010000426.1:0-2559 GCA_964403345.1 uncultured Syntrophus sp.
AGGTTGTGGAGGGCCAGACCGTGGAGCTCCCGGGCCAGCAGGACATCGTAGAAGGCGGCCGAAACGTCCCTCTGGGCGGCCTGCCGGTAGAGACGCAGCTGTTCGTCTGCGGACTTGAGTCCCGCCGTCGCCGCCCGGATGGCCGCACTGACCTGGCCCCAGGTGAAGAGCGGCTGCGTCAGGGTGATCTGGGCCGTCCGCCTGTCGGTCCGCTCCGTCTGGATGGGGCTGTAGATTTTCTGGCTCTCGTCCCGGTCCCGGACCAGGGAGCCAACGGCCGCCAGTTGCGGAAGGGCCGCGGCGCGCTCCTCCACATACTTTCCCTTGGCCCAGGCGATGTACTCCCGGGCCTTTTCGATGTCCCGGTTTCTCTCGGCGGCCACAGCCAGGGCCTGCTCCAGGGTCAGGCCCCGCGGTCCTCCGGCCGGGCCGCCGGGTGTATCGCCGGCCGCCCCGCCGGCGGGAAGGATCAGGAAGGCCGCGACAAGGCCCCCCAGCAGGACCGCCAAGCCCAGAGGCGGACGGCGTGTTAAATCCACTTCTCCTGAATACCGGTGTTTCATGACCCTTCGTGCCTCCGCAATCCCAATCTTTTGACGAACCACCCGCCCAGGTCCTCCATGAAGGTGTACATGACCGGAACGACCAGAAGCGTAAGCAAGGTCGATGTGAGCAACCCGCCGACCACGGCACGGGCCATCGGCGCCCGGATCTCCGCGCCGGCCCCGATCCCCAGCGCGAGCGGCAGCATCCCGAAGATCATGGCCAGCGTCGTCATAACGATCGGCCGCAGTCTCGTGCGCCCGGCCGTGATCACGGCCTCCCGCCGCTCCATCCCGCGGCCCCGCAGGACCTTGGCGTAATCGACCAGGAGGATCGCGTTTTTCGTCACAAGCCCCATCAGCATGATGAGGCCGATGAGCGACATGATGTTGATCGTATCCCCCGTGAAGAAGAGCAATCCCGCCATCCCCACGATGGAAAGGGGAAGCGAGAACATGATCGCCAGGGGCTCGAGGAAGGACTCGAACTGGGCAGCCAGGATGAAGTAGACAAAGAGGATCGCCAGGATCAGGGACTCGGCCATGTAACCGAAGGACTCGGCCATTTCCTCCGCGTCGCCCGTAAAGACGACCCGGTAGCCCGGCTCCATGGCGAGCTTCCCCGCGGCCTGGCGCACCTTCTCCACGGCCGTCCCGAGGGGGAGGTTGTCGAGCGTAGCCCCGATCGTCACCTGCCGGGAGAGTTCCTGACGGTTGATCTCCGACGGCGTGGCCCAGGCGGTGTAGGAGACGAGGTTCGACAGGGGGATCAATGTGGAAGTACTCCCGGGTCCCGCCACAGTCAGGCGCAGGTCCCCGACCTGATCCGGGTTTTGGCGGAGCCCCTCCGGCAGGCGGACGCGGACATCAACCGCATCACCGTCCTCGTCCTCGTAGGTGGAGACCACCTCGCCGCCGATGAGGGCGCCGACGGTCCTTACGATCGCGTCGGTATTCACCCCGGAGCTCAGGGCCTTTTCCCGGTCCACGGCAAGGCGGTACTCGGGAACGTCGTGTTCCATGCTGATCTCGATTTCCCGGATTCCCCGGATCGCGTACATCTTGTCACGGAGCTGGTTTGCGTAGGCCTTGAGTTTTACGATGTCCGTCCCCCTCAGGTTCACCTGGAGGGGTTTTCGGCTCTGGCCCGACTCGTCCACTTCCTCGATGGAAGTCGTCACCCCGGGCACGGTCGCGAACCGCCGGCGGAAATCCTGCTGGACCTCCTTCTGGCCGGCCGTCCGGTCCGATCGGTTCTTGAGTTTCACGAAGATCACGCCGCTGCGCACCGTCCCGTTGTCTCCGGCCCCGATCGTGGCATAGGCGTGACCCACGGCCGAGTTCGTTCGGATCTGGGCCAGGAGGGCCTCCAGGCGTCCCCGGCTCTCGGCAATCGAGGCGTCGGGAGCGGTCTTGAAGGTGACGTTGAACTCCCCGCTGTCCACGTCCGGGAAAAAGGCGCTTTGGAGGGAACCGAAGGCGGCAAGCCCTCCGAGGAAGGCCGCCAGTGCGGCTGAAAGGACCGCCTTCCTGTGGTCCAAAGCCCAGCCGATTATGCCGCGGTAGATCTCGGCCACCCATTCGAAACCGTCGTTGAACCGTTCCAGGAGCCTGGCCAGGCCCCGCCGCGACCCCTTGGCCGCGATCGCCGGATCGAACCAGCGGGAGGAGAGCATGGGGTCCAGAGTGAAGGAAACGAAAAGGGACACGAGGACCGCGAAGGCGACGGTCATCCCGAACTGGAAAAAGAAGCGGCCGATGATCCCCTTCATGAAGGCGACGGGCACGAAAACCGCGACGATCGACATGGTGGTGGCGAAGACCGCCAAGCCGATCTCGCTCGTCCCGTTCCGGGCGGCGGCAAAGTGGTCCTCCCCCCGCTCCAGGTGGCGGACGATGTTCTCCCGGACCACGATCGCATCGTCGATCAGCAGGCCCACGGCCAAGGACAGGGCCATCATGGTCATGACGTTGATCGACATCCCCAGGGCCTTCATGGCGAAGAACGACGAGATCA
>CAYOGU010000427.1:0-2558 GCA_964403345.1 uncultured Syntrophus sp.
CTTCGTCGCCGGTGTTCCGCCTGACTATTTCAGCAAGACCGGGCAGCTCTGGGGGAACCCCCTTTATCGGTGGGAGAGGCTGAAGAAGACGGGATACGCCTGGATGATCGACCGGATCGCCCACCAGTTGAACTGGGCCGATTGGGTGCGGATCGACCACTTCCGGGGGTTCGTGAACTACTGGGCCGTGCCGGCCGCGGAGACGACCGCGGTGAACGGCCGTTGGGTCGAGGCTCCGGCCCTGGACTTCTTCGGAAAACTCTTCGGCAGGATTCCCCACCCGCCCCTCCTCTGCGAGGACCTGGGGTCGAACACCCCGGAGATCGCCCAAGTCATGGACCGCTTCGAATTCCCTGGCATGCGGGTGCTCCTGTTCGCCTTCGACACGGGCCCTTCCCAAAATCCCCACGCCCCGCACAATGTCGGGGAGCGCAATGTCCTGTATACCGGGACGCACGACAACAACACGATCCAGGGCTGGTTCGAGAGGGAGGCGACACCCCGGGCCAAAAGGAACCTCAGCCGGTATCTCGGCCGGAGGATCTCCCCGAAACGGCTCCACTGGGACCTGATCCGGATGGCCATGGCCTCGCCGGCGGGGATCGCCGTATTTCCCGCGCAGGACCTCCTGGGGCTAGGTGGGGATGCGCGGATGAACCATCCCGGAACGGTGGAGGGGAACTGGCTCTGGCGGCTCCTGCCCGGCCAGTTGACCCCGTCCCTGGGCCGCAGGCTCCGCGAGATGACCCGGATGTACGGAAGGGCGGCCCTCTGAGTGTCGAAGGCCTCCTGAAGAACGGGGAACGCCGGATGTAAAGCCGCCCCACATGGGCCGGACCGTGTTCTGAATTGAGTTGAAATGGATCCGGTTTTTCCGGGTTCTGCGGGAAAGACGATGTCCGGCATTGTCCTGCCGCACCCCGCCTCCTTCCGGCATGTCCCACTTAGTACCGATTGTTAGAGATTCGCACGTGAAGGAGGGATCAGCCGGCGGATGGGGTATCGTCGCCAGGGTCGGTGCCGGGCTGGTCATCCGCCGTGGACTCGGGGGCCCCATCGACGCCCCGCTGCTTTGCCTCGGCGCGGCGGGCCGCCTTTTCTTCCCGCTTCTGCTTTTTGGCGATCTCCCTCTGGCGCTTCTCAAAGGTATATTTTGTCCTGGCCATTTTCAACCGCCTTTCTCGGACCCATGAGAGGTCGGGTCCGGTCAAAAAAAGAGGCACCCCAACCAGATGGAACGGGGTGCCTCGCTGTTACCGACGGGAAGGCGCTAAACGGGCTTTACGTTCTCGGCTGCCGGGCCTTTCTTGCCCTGGCCGACATCGAAACTCACACGCTGGCCCTCTGTGAGCGTCTTGAATCCACCGGCCTGAATGGCGCTGTAGTGGACGAAAATGTCTCCGCCGCCATCCTGCTGGATGAACCCGAAGCCCTTCTGCTCGTTAAACCACTTGACGGTTCCTTCTGACATCATCCGCATCCTCCTTTCATGTATTTCAGCAAAGTCGGACGAATACGACGCCAGATGGAAAAAAACCGCCAGACCCTTCAGAGCATGGCGGCATCGCGTGTAATTCAGAATGTCTCTATCCAACTCTTACTGCACTCCCTCCGACTCGGTCGGAGTGGAATTGCGGAGATATGTATATCGGGACAAGGAGAGAAAGTCAAGGATTATTTTAGACGAAAGGATTTTTCTTCCCTTTTGCTCTCGTTTTCGTGATAATCGGACGGCCTTCGGGAGTGGAACCCGGGAAAAAGAAATGGATACTTTCGATCCATCTGGATACGCTGTGTGGATACTTTTTGCCCCGCCAAAGGGGGATAGACAGGGGTGAAAATCATTTATGCAGGTAACTTAAAGGGTTGGGGATGATCCGGCTTTGGCATGCCGGTTGCTAAACCCCAGGTGGTGGGTCTCATATCAAGAGGCTGTCTCGGAATGGGGCCGGGTTTCTCCTCTCCCGGCCGCGAAAGGGGTGTGAGCGGTGGCTCCAATGTGGACTAGGATGAGGCGTGACCTCTGCAGAGGCGTCTGGGTGGTCCTCCTGGGGCTCTTCCTGCCGTCGTATCTGGCGGCACAGGGTCCGATCCGGGAGGGCGAAACCCTGGATCTGCAGCGGTGTCTGGCGATTGCCCTGGAGAGGCATCCGAGCATCCGGGCGGCGGCCGGCACCGTTCAGGCCGGAGAGGGCAAAGTCGGGCAGGCCCGCTCCGGGTACTATCCCCAGATCAGCGGTTCCGGGGGTTACAGCCGGACCGACCCGATCTCCTCGGGCCAGAGGGGAACAACCAGCACGGACGTCTATAACAGCTATTCCTCCAGCCTTTCCCTGAGCCAGAATATCTACGATTTCGGCAAGACCCCCACGCAGGTGAAGATCCAGGAACTCGGCCGGGACGCCTCGCTTTCGGACCTGGAGAACGCCCGGGCCCAGGTGATTTTCGGCGTCAAGCAGGCCTACTACGGGTTTCTGCAGGCGAGGCAAAACCGCGATGTCAACCGGGAGGTCGTCGGTCAGTTCCAGCAGCACCTTGAACAGGCCCGGGCCTTCTTC
>CAYOGU010000428.1:0-2514 GCA_964403345.1 uncultured Syntrophus sp.
CGCGGCTGCCGGAGTCGTTGCCTGGCGGACCTGGGCCACCTGCTGGTTGACCTGGGCGACCCGCACCTCGGCCTGGCGGACTGCCGCACTCAATGCCTGAACGGCTGCCGTGTCTCCGGCTCTCTGCGCCGCCGCCAGGGCCTGATTCAAGGAATTCAGGATGTTCTGGGCATCCTGCTGGGTCTTCTCGGCCTCCGCTACATACTGGGCAAGGGGATCACCGGTTGGTTGTGCCGCCTGCAATTGGCTGTAAAGCACGGAAACCACCACCACCAGGAGAAACAGAATTCCCATGGACCCGTGTTTTTTGAACATAGCGATCGCTCCTTTCCTGACTTACGCCGCCTGTCCCCCTCTGGGGGGCCATGAAGTTTACGATAAATTGGGCATGCAAAGACGCACGGAAAACCACGGATTGCCGGCGGGAATATCCTGCATGCATTAAATTATGAAACGAACGAAAAAACCCTGGATCCTGGGTGCTGAATAGGGTTTACAAACTGGACGCGTTCAGTTATAGTCCACCTGCATGCAAAGTCAAGTTTTTTTTTAGGAAAGAGTACGTTTTCCCGGCCCGGATGTTGGGGGCAACCCCAGGAAAGGATTATTCCCGACAATGCAAGAACTGCCCGGAAGTCGAGACCTTATTACGGTGGTCATCCCGACGCTCAATGAATCGGGGACCCTTGCCGATGTCGTTGCCCTCGTCCGCCCCCATACGAGCGACATCCTCGTCGTGGACGGCCGTTCCCCGGACGGTACGGCAGAGGTCGCCCGAGCCCTGGGGCTCCGGGTCGTCTTCGACCATGGCCGCGGGAAGGGGGAGGCCATCCGTTCGGTCATTCCCCATCTCGATCGGGAGGTCACGGTGTTCATCGACGCCGACGGTTCCCACGATCCGAAGGATATTCCTTCCCTTATCCGGCCGATCCTTGAGGGCAGGGCGGACCACGTTTCAGGTTCCCGCCTCATTGGGGGATCGAGCGAGCTCCACGGCGGTTTTGACGAATGCTTCCGGCTCATGGGCAGTTCCCTGATTACGGCCTGCATCAACCATCGCTTCGGCGTCCGCCTCTCGGAGAGCCAAAATGGCTTTCGGGCGATCCGCACGGCGGTCTTGCGCGACCTGGGGCTTCAGGAGGACATCACGACGATTGAACAGGAAATGATCATCAAGACCCTGAAGAAGGGCTACCGGATGGCCGAAGTCCCCTCCCATGAGCACAAGCGCAAGGCGGGCTATTCCAAGATCAGTGTCCGGAAAGTCGCTTTCCGGTATGTTTGGAGCGCGATCCGCTATCTCTACTTTTCATAGGGACGAAGCCCTTTCCCCACCCATTTCCGGCCGATGTGCCTTGGCGGATGCGGCATATGGGGATCTCCTTGAAACAGGAGGGTGATCGGGAATTCCTCCTGTGGCACGGATGGTTTATGATTCGAAAAGTCCTTCTCTTCAATCCCCCCGCCCCGGACGGCCGTGGCTATACGCGCGAAGGGCGCTGCACGCAGGAGGCCGGTGTCTGGGGGACCCAGTGGCCGCCCCTCACCCTGGCGACGGCCGCGGCCCTGCTGCGGCGCGACGGCCACTGCGTGACGGTCCGTGACTACGCCGCCATCGGGGCCGACCTCGGAGAACTGGCCGCGGAACTGCGGACAACGCGACCCGATGTGGCGATCTGGGGAACCGGGACGCCGACGATCGCCTCCGACCTCGCCGTCGCCCGTACCGTCCGCAGAGAGGTTCCCCGTGCCCTGACCGGCGTCATGGGCACTCATGTGACGGTTCTTCCGGACGAGGCCCTCAATGAGCCGGCCCTGGATGTCGTCATCCGGGGAGAGCCGGAAGGGGTGATTCGGGAACTCTGTCGATCCGACCGTCCCCTCGCTGAGGTAGCCGGGATCTCCCGGCGCGACATGGCCGGCGCGGTTTGCCACAACCCGGACGCCGCCCCGCTTGCCCCTGAGGAAATCCCGGCGCCAGACTGGGACGGCATCGATCTGGACGCCTACCGGCTTCCCCTGAAGGGGCGGCGCTTCCTCATGGTGGCCCCCGTCCGGGGCTGCCCCTGGCGGTGCAGCTTCTGCACGGCGCCTCTCTACTACGGCAGCCGCCTGCGTTTCCGCCCCGTTGAAGCGGTGGTCGACGAGATGGCCGGGGACGCGGAGCGCTTCGGCATCCGGGATTTCTTCTTCTGGGCCGATACCTTCACGGCCGACCGCCGCTACGTCCAGGCCCTCTGCCGGGAAATCGCCAAGCGCGGGCTTCGGGTCGCCTGGGCCTGCAATGGCCGCGTCGATACGGTGGACCGCGAAACCCTGCTGCTGATGAAAGAGGCGGGGCTCTGGATGATCAGCTTCGGCTTGGAATCGGGCAACGACGGTATCCTGGCCGCATCGGGGAAGGGGATCAACGTAGCACGGTCGCGGGAGGCGGTCGAACTGGCCCATGCCCTGGGGATCCGCGTCGCCGGACACTTCATCTTCGGCCTTCCCGGCGAGAGCGAGGCAACGATG
>CAYOGU010000429.1:0-2507 GCA_964403345.1 uncultured Syntrophus sp.
TTATGTTGTTAAGGCCGTAACACACGCAAAGCTTATCGAAATTCCTTCTTATCGGCCTCGCCCTGATGAAATATGGGACTTCGTATTTTTCCTGTTGGGAAGTCTGGGGCGTCTGGGTCGTAGCGCACCCAGCTACGGATAGGATGGCGATGAGGAAGACGACGATGAATCTTCTCATGAGTCGATTATAACATAAGTTACGCGAATTGCAAAGGGATCGTGTTGGCGACGTGCCCTTAACCTTTTCAAGGGAGGAATCAAATTGAGAAAGAGACGGATAAGAAAATCGTTAAAAGACCGGACATTAAAAGATCGGACATTACGAGAACCGCCGATGCCGTGATGGGCCTTATCAGGAAAAGGCTCGGCACTTCCGAGGATGTCACGGAGATCGTCATCCGCGAGTGCGAACATCGTATTCGGCAGGAACGCCACTTAAGATTTCCGGGCACTGTCTTTCTCGGCTAAGACCTGCATGGCATCTTTTATGCCGCTAGCGCAAGGGAGACAAGGAGGATTGGATCTATGACGTTTGCAGGAATCGTTTTTTCACTTTCGGTCGGGTTGCTTGCGATGTGCATCACCCGTCTTATCTTTGAGACCAAAGAGGAGAAAGAAAATAGATTAAGGCTGCAGCGATTACGGAAACAGCAACTCCGATGGAGATTTCGCGCAACGCTCTATACCATTTTTCCTTCTTTATGGAGGCCTCCAGAACAATGAGCCTTCGTTGCCGTTCGGTCGCAATAAGGATGCCTTCGGAAGACCGGGGGTCGTAAATATAGGCATATTCGACAGTTACCGAATCGTTCGGGCTGTTGATATTAACCTGACATAGGCCTTGATGGTTATGATGAGCCTACAAAAACAGAAAGACGTTTGTCAAGCAGTAAGAAATCTCCACTTCAGGGAGGTGTACCATGCCGCTGTACGATAGGCCGTTGGGAGCGTGGGGAGGAGTCAACGAGGTGGTCAAGACCGGGTTGCAGGGATTGGCCCTGGCGAATCAGATCGAGAATTCGCAGGCCGAGCGGGAGCGCCTGGCCAAGGCCGAGGAGCGGGCCGCCGCGGCCGAGTCCCGGGCGCAGACGACCTTCGGCCAGCAGCAGGAGGAATGGAACCGGCTGCACGCGAAATCCATCAACGTGGACGACATCGTGAACCGGTTTCCATACCTCGACGACGAGGGAAAGAAGTTCGTGGGCGATATCATAGCGACCTACGGCGGATACAAGCCGGGCTCCATGATCTCGAAGGCCGAGGCCCGGGAGTTGGCAGAGACCGCCCTGAAGGACCCCCGGGTGGTCGCCGGACTTCAGAACCACATGCGGCGTAGTCTGACCGAAGGCATCGACAAGGCCCAGCAGGATCTTCAGAACCTGAAAAGCGCCGAGCCGGCATCCGGTCTGGAGGGGGTGGCCCGTCAGGCCGAAATCAAAAAGGCGGAAGCCAGACTCCGGGATCTTACGTCCACGCTGGACAGCATGAACTATGCCGATCAGGCATGGCTGGCGAAGAAGGAACAGGAGAACAAGGAAAAGGGCTTCGGCCTCCAGGAACGGGGCGTCCAGGTGCAGGAGCGGCAGGCCCAGACGCAGGCCGATACGGCCGCGGCGCAACAGGCGCATCAGAAGGAACAGATCGGCCTGGAACGGGAAAAAATCGGCCTGGAACGAAAGAAGCTGGAAGAGGCGATCAAGGCGCGGCTCTCCGAGGACCAGATGAAGTGGATCGCGGCGATGAGCCCGAAGAAAAAGGAGACCGTGACAGATGTCGCCGGGAATACCATCATCATGGAAACTCCGGACCTTGCAAAAGGCTACGAGGCGGTCAGGAAGATGAGGCCGGACATGAACCTCCCGGAGCTTCCGAAAGAGAAATTCTCCTGGACCGCCGATCAGGTCTCCTCCCTGGCCGCGAACCTCAGGAGGGAACCCGGCAAGGCGGCGGCGGTCGCCCAGAGGATGAAGGAGCTTGGGACCACCGCGGCGGACCTCGGCGGGGCGGAGTTCGCGAAGCATCCGGATCTGGTCAAGATCGTGGCGCCGTACTTCCGGCAGGAGGCTCCGGCGGGAGAAGCCGGGACCGCGAACGCAAAGCCGACACGCCCGGATTCGGCAGCGAGGGCCGGAGGGCTTCCGGGGACCGGCCTTGCTGGTTACGGAAATCCCGCACCTGCACCAAAGCCCGTCGTTCCGGGCGCGGGGCGTTCTGCGTTCGGAATAAACACCGGCGCCCGCATCAGGGACTTTTTGGCAGGCAGCACCCCCGAACAGCGGCTAGAATGGCTGGATGCTGCGGTAAAGGCCGGGACGATCTCCCCCGAAGCCTATAAAGTAGCCAGGGAGAACATCATGGAGGATATCCGGACGAGATAAGGATTGCCAGATGGCCACCGATCCCTTTGCCGACATTTTCGCCGCTCCGTCCGGTTCGGTCCGGCCGAGCGCGGCCGACCCATTTGCCGACATCTTCGCCAGTCCCGGGGAAGAGACCGTCCTCGGAGA
>CAYOGU010000430.1:0-2487 GCA_964403345.1 uncultured Syntrophus sp.
CGTTCCTGAACGTCCTTCCGGCGTGAGCTCCCCTCGCATCGCGCATCCTGGCCCGCCGCGCCTTCTCTCGTCCTGCCGCCCGTCCGACCGCACGGCGGGCGTCCCCCGCACGATCGCAGATTTCAAGGGGATTGCCCCTCAGGAGGACGGCCGCTCCGCCTGTGCCGGGGGATGGATTCAGGGGCCGCCGCCGGCAGACCGATTCGCCTTGACAATTGAAGTCGAATCCATTAGCGTACGACCAACATAGCGGAAACTGGAGGAGAATAATCATGATCGGAGTGTTGATCACCACCCACGGCAACCTCGGGACCGAGCTGATCAAGGCGGCGGAATTGATCCGGGGAAACCTCAAGGGGGTCCTCCATGTCTCCATCGACCAGACCAAGGGGGTCGAGGACCTCAAGAAGGAAATCAGCACCGCCATCAAAAAGCTGGATCAGGGCCAGGGCGTTTTGATCCTCACCGACCTTTTCGGAGGCACGCCTTCCAACATCTCCCTGTCCTTCCTCCGGGACGGCAAAGTGGAGGTCATTACCGGCGTCAATCTCCCCATGCTCCTGAAGCTTCCCGACATCCGCGAGGGGATGTCCCTCCGGGAATTCGCCCGGTACGTCAAGGATTACGGGGTCAAGAACATCTCTCTCGCCAGCGAGATCCTCAGCAAGAAGGTCAGCGGATAGGACGATTGCGGAATCCCATGGATATAGCCCTGGTTCGAGTGGACAACAGACTGGTTCACGGTCAGATCCTGGAGGCCTGGGTTCCCTATCTCCAAAGCTCCTGCATCATGGTGGTGGACGACCAGGTGGCTTCCGACTTCTTCCGCGAGACGGTGATCCGGATGGCGGTTCCCTGCGAAATCGACGTGACCATCTCCGGCCTGCGCGAGTTCGGCGAAGCCCGTCTTTACCGGCAGCACGGCTGCCGGAAGGCGATCGTCCTTTTCAGCACCATCTCGGACGCCCTCGCGGCATACCGGTACGGCTTCCACTACGAAAAGCTGAACATCGGGAACGTCTACAACGAGGACTGCCGCCTCTGCTGCACCCCGTCCGTGCTTTTGAGCGAGGACGACATCCGGGACATCGGCGCCCTCCACAACGAGGGGGTCCAGATTGAAGTCCGGCGCGTCCCGCGCGAGAAACCCGTCGATATTTTCGACATCGTCAAGAAGGCAACCCCGTCGTCGTCGGCTTAACGTCCGAGGTGCCAAGCATGATCTGGAAGGTAGCGGTCGTATCGGTCATCGGCGCGGTCCTCTGCCTGGACCGGGTTTTCATCCAGGCCATGTTTTCGAGGCCGATCGTGGCGGCCCCCCTGGTCGGCCTGGTCCTGAACGACCCGTACACGGGCCTTGTGGCCGGGGCCTTCATGGAGCTGTTCTGGATCGACCAGCTGCCCATCGGCGGCCATTGCCCGCCCAACGACACCATTGTGTCGGTCCTGATCACCGCGTCGGCCATCGAAGCCGCCGCGTCGCTGGGGGGGATGCCCCGGGGATTGATCGCCATGGCGGTCCTGGTCATCCTCCCGCTCGGATTCGCCGCCCAGCGCATGGAGCTCCGGCTGGTCCAGGCCAACGGGACCCTGGCGAAAAAAGCCGTCGAGGATGCCCGCCGCGGCGAGGCCCGTTCGATTTCCGCGGGCCACTGGTCGGCCGTCCTGCGGTACGGCCTGGCCTCCTGGGCGGCCATCCTGGTCACCCTGCCGGCCGGGATCTTCCTGCTGGACTGGGGATACCCGCGGCTTTCGCCCGCGATCAAGCGGGGGCTCGATCTCGTCTATATGATCCTTCCCCTGGTCGGGACCGCGGTGGCCCTCAATACGGTCAAGCAGCGGGGAATCGTGCCGATCTTCTGCGCCGTGTTCCTGGCGGCCTCGGTCCTGTTCAGCCTCATTCGCGGTGCGTGAGCCATGGGACCGGAGGGCTTCATCGTCGGGATCTGCGAGGAGAAAGACATTGCCGAGATCCTCTCCATAGAAGAGGATTCCTTTCCCACCCCGTGGTCGGAACGGATATTCAGGAGCGAGCTGACCTCCCCGCTCGCCACGGTCCTGGTCGTCCGGACCGGGCTCGGGGAGGGATCGGGCGTGGCCGGTTATGCGGTCTACTGGCGGGTGGCCGACGAGGTTCACCTGCACAACATCGCGGTCCGCCGGGACCTTCGGAGGCAGGGGATCGCCTCCAGGCTGCTGGGCGAGGTGATCCGACGCGCCGGCCGGAATAGCATGCGCTGGATCAGCCTCGAGGTCCGGCAGGGCAACCTGGCCGCGCAGAGGCTTTACGCGAAATTCGGTTTTTCATTGAAGGGGGTCCGGCCGGGGTATTATACCGACACCGGGGAAGATGCCCTGATCATGTGGATGGATTTGGAGCAGGCCCCCATGGGGGACCTGGAGTCGGAATCCGCGGAGCGATGAACAATGGGTAGCAAAGCGTCTTTGACGACCGGCACGATAATCGAGCACCGCCTGGCGGCGCGC
>CAYOGU010000431.1:0-2466 GCA_964403345.1 uncultured Syntrophus sp.
GGAGGGGGCCGCACCCCGCGTTCGTGGCGGGGATGCGGCCTTCAGGAAAGGTTAGTCGTAATCCCCCATGTCCGGCGGCATAGCGGGAGCCGGGGGGGTCTTCTTCTTGGGTTTCTCCGCCACCATGGCTTCGGTGGTCAGCATGAGCGAAGCGACCGATGCGGCGTTCTGGAGGGCGAAACGGGCGACCTTCGTCGGATCGATGATCCCCGCCTCCATCAAATCACCATACTGGGAGGTTTCGGCGTCGAACCCGTAGGCGCCTTTGCCCTCCTTCACCTTCTCCACGACCACGGACCCTTCGAATCCGGCGTTCGCGGCAATCTGGCGCAGCGGTTCCTCCAGTGCGCGCCGGACGATGTTGAGCCCCTGCTGCTCCTCGTCGGGCAGATTCGCGTCGTCCAACGTCTTCAGGCAACGGATGTAGGCCACCCCGCCGCCGGGAACGATCCCCTCCTCCACAGCCGCCCGCGTGGCGTGGAGGGCGTCTTCGACCCGGGCCTTCCTCTCCTTCATCTCGATCTCCGTGGCGGCACCGACCTTGATCACCGCAACCCCGCCGACGATCTTGGCCAGACGCTCCTGGAGCTTTTCACGATCGTAGTCCGATTTGGTCTCCTCGATCTCCGCCCGGATCTGTTTCACCCGGCCTTCGATGTCGGTGCGCTTGCCCGCACCATCCACGATCGTGGTGTTGTCCTTGTCGATCGTCACCTTCTTGCAGGTCCCCAGATCGCTGAGCTTGACGTTTTCCAACTTGATCCCCATGTCTTCGGAAACCACCTTGCCGCCGGTCAGGATCGCGATGTCCTGAAGCATGGCCTTGCGCCGGTCTCCGAAGCCGGGCGCCTTGACGGCGGCGCACTTGAGGGTGCCGCGAACCTTGTTGACCACCAGAGTCGCCAAGGCCTCCCCTTCGATATCCTCGGCCACGATCAAGAGCGGTTTGCCCATCTTGGCGATCTGCTCCAGGAGGGGCACCATATCCTTCATGACGCTGATCTTCTTCTCGTTGAGCAGGATATAGGGGTCTTCGAGGTTCACTTCCATCTTTTCCGGGTCGGTGACGAAGTAGGGAGAAATGTAGCCCCGGTCGAACTGCATCCCCTCGACGATCTCCAGGGTCGTCTCCATCCCCTTGGCCTCCTCGACCGTGATCACCCCCTCCTTGCCAACCTTGTCCATCGCCTCGGAAAGCATATCGCCGACGGTCCTGTCGTTGTTGGCGGAGATCGTCCCGATCTGGGCGATTTCCTTCTTGTCACCGATCTTCTTGGACATCTTTTTCAATTCGTCCACGACCAGGGATACCCCCTTGTCGATCCCGTTCTTGAGGGCCATGGGGTTCATCCCCGAGACCACGAGCTTGGACCCCTCGCGGTAGATGGCCTGGGCCAGGACCGTCGCGGTGGTGGTGCCGTCCCCGGCCTTGTCCGAGGTCTTGGAAGCCACCTCCTTGACCATCTGCGCCCCCATGTTCTCGAACTTGTCCTCCAGCTCGATCTCCTTGGCCACGGTGACACCGTCCTTGGTGATCTGGGGGGAACCCCAGGACTTCTCGATCACAACGTTTCTCCCCTTGGGACCCAAGGTCACCTTGACCGCGTTGGCCAGCGTGTCGACACCCTTCATGATCTTCTCGCGGGCCACCATGTCGTACTTGATTTCCTTCGCAGCCATGTATCCCCCCTCCTTGCTATGCCTCGATGACCCCGAGGATGTCGTCCTCTTTCATGATCATCCGCTCTTCGCCGTCAATCTTCAATTCCGTGCCGGCCCACTTGGCAAACAGCACCCGGTCGCCCGCCTTGACGTCCAGGGGAATCAGCTTGCCGTCCTTGTCCCTTCTCCCGGGACCCACGGCAATGACCTTGCCCTCCTGGGGCTTTTCCTTGGCCGTGTCGGGGATGATGATCCCGCCGGCGGTCTTCTCCTCCGACTCGACACGGGCCACCACGATCCGATCATGCAACGGTACCACCTTCATGTCCAAAACCTCCTGATGAAATATAATGATGAACGGTCACTATCCCGTCCTGTGGTGATTCAAGTGACTTGTAAACATCGGAAATTTAAGGGCCGGCCCTGGGGTAAGAAGGGTTCCTCCCGGTGCAAAGACCGGGAGGAAATCCGCTGATACGGGCAATCCCTTCACGTTTACCCCGCCTTGATGGAAATCTTCTTGCCTTTCGCCGTGGCCCCTTCCTGGCGGGCCAGGGTCACGGTCAGGACGCCGTTCTTGAAACGAGCATCAACCTTCTCCATGTCGAGGCCTTCGGGAAGCGGGATGAATCGACTGAAGGCCCCGTAACTCGCCTCTCGATGCCAATAGCCTTTCCCCTTCTCTTCCTTCTCATCCTTCTTCTCACCCCGAATTGTGAGTCCGTTGTCGGCAAGGTTCACCTCGATGTCCTTCTCGTCCATCCCAGGTAGTTCGGCCTTGACAACCACCGCCTTCTCATCTTC
>CAYOGU010000432.1:0-2461 GCA_964403345.1 uncultured Syntrophus sp.
TCAAGGGCAAGAAGGTGATCATCCTGGACGACATGATCGACACGGCAGGAACCGTCGTCCAGGCCGCCAAGGCCCTTCGCGACGAGGGAGCCCTGGAGGTTTCCGTCTGCTGCACCCATCCGATCCTCTCGGGACCGGCGATCGACCGGATTGCACAATCGGAACTCAAAGAGGTCATCGTCACGGACACCATCCCCCTGCACGAGAAGGCCAAGGCATGCGACCGCATCAAGGTCCTCTCCGTTGCGGGACTCCTCAGCGAGGCCGTCCGAAGGATCTACTACAACGATTCAGTCAGTTCATTATTCATTTAGGAGGAATTCCATGGAGGCGATCGAATTAAAAGCCTGTATTCGCACAGAATCCGGCAAGGGTCCGGCGAGGCGTTTTAGGAGGGACGGAGTCATCCCGGCCGTTTTCTACGGCCGCGGCGACCAAGCTACGCACCTGACCGTGAATGCGGCCGACCTTCTCAAGATCGTGAAGAAAAAGAAGGAAAACATCTTCATCAAACTGCTCATCGATGGGGAAAAACCCCAGGAGAAGCTCTCCCTCATGAAGGAGTTGCAGGTCGAGCCGCTGAGCCGTCGCTTCCAGCATGCCGATTTCTTCGAAATCCGCATGGACCGCAAGCTGACCCTCGATGTCCCGCTTCACTTCACTGGGATCCCCGTCGGCGTCACCAACGGCGGTGAACTGCAGCATCTCAAGCGCGAGTTGAAGGTCTCCTGCCTTCCCGACGCCCTGCCCGATTTCATCGAGGTGGATGTGAGCGGCCTGGACATCGGCCATTCCATCAAGGTCCAGGACGTGGTGGTGCCGGCAGGCATCGCGGTGCTCGACCCGGGGGATGTCGGGGTGGCCATGGTGGCCGTTGTGAAGGTTTCCGTGCCTCAGGCCGAGCCTGAAGAGGGCGCCGCACCCGCCGAGGGCGGAGAGGCCCCCGCCGGGGAAGCCGCCAAGGATAAGAAAGAATAGTGCCTCCGTTCGCCAGGAAGGGACCCCTTCCCGGCCTGATGAGCATTTCCGGGGGTGAACGTGAAATTTGTCGTGGGTCTGGGAAATCCGGGGCAGCGGTATCGTCTGAGTCGTCACAACGCGGGTTTCCTGGTCCTGGATCATTTGTCGCAGAGATACAGCATTTCCATCAGCCAGACCCTCTTCGACGCCCGCGTCGGAAGGGGTAAAATAGACGGCAGCGCCGCCATCCTCGTCCAGCCTCAGACCTTCATGAATCTGAGCGGCACGGCGGTGAGGAGGCTGACCGACTATTTCAGGATAGACCTCGGTGACATCATTGTCGTCCACGACGACCTTGATCTGCCTTTCCAGACGATCCGTTTGAAGGCGGGAGGCGGTCACGGTGGGCACAAGGGACTCGTTTCCGTCATCGACCATCTCGGCGGACCGGACTTCATCAGAGTCCGATTCGGCATAGGAAGGCCGGTCCATAAGACGATGGTCGAGGAATACGTCCTGCAGCCCTTCTCTGAACCGGAAATGGAAGCCCTGCCGGGCCTGATCCGAAGAGCATCAGAGGCCGTGACCGACATCATCGCCACAGGCGTTCAGGCGGCTATGGAAAAGCATCATGGAAGGGATAAAACTAATCTAAGCGAGGAGGGTTGAATCATGCGCATTGGAAAACGCGGTCTCTGGTTCCTGTCATGTTCACTGGGCATCCTTCTTTTCCTGATGGCCCCCATGGCCTTTGCCGGTGAAGCGGACATCAAGCTCCCCGATCTGTCTCAGGTCAGCTTCATGGGCGGAACGCTGAGCGGTCTGACGATCCTCAACGTCGGGCTCGTCATCTGCCTGATCGGGATGGTCTTCGGCCTGATGCAGTACATCCAGACCAAGAACCTCCCGGCCCATCAGGCCATGCTGGACGTCTCCAACACGATCTGGGAGACCTGCAAGACCTATCTGATCCAACAGGGCAAGTTCCTCACGGGACTCTGGGCCCTGATCGCCATCTGCATCCTTTACTACTTCGTCGGTCTCCAGGGCACCTCCATCGCCGATGTCGTGGTGATCCTCTTCTGCTCCGTCATGGGGATCCTGGGGTCCTACGGCGTGGCCTGGTTCGGCATCCGGATCAACACGGTGGCCAACTCCCGCGCGGCCTTCGCCTCCCTGAGCGGGAAGCCCCTGAGCATGGTCAACATCTGCCTGCGTTCGGGCATGAGCGTGGGCCTCCTGCTGGTCAGCATCGAGCTCTTCTTCATGATCCTGATCCTGGCCTACATCCCCAAGGAACTGGCCGGCCCCTGCTTCATCGGCTTCGCCATCGGCGAGTCCCTGGGTGCCAGCGCCCTGCGCATCTGCGGCGGCATCTTCACGAAGATCGCCGACATCGGCTCGGACCTCATGAAGATCATCTTCCACCTGCCCGAGGATGATCCCAAGAACCCCGGCGTCATCGCGGACTGCACGGGCGACAACGCGGGCGACAGCGTCG
>CAYOGU010000433.1:0-2449 GCA_964403345.1 uncultured Syntrophus sp.
TGACGGCCCTCCTGGGCGGTCACATCAATGCCGTTTCCGTCTCGCCGCCGGAGGGGATCAGCCAGGTCCAGGCGGGAAAACTCCGGATCATGGCTCTCTTCTCGGAGAAACGCTTCGAAATGTTCCCCGATGTCCCGACCTGCAAGGAGCAGGGGCTTAACTTTGCTATGGGCCAGTGGCGGGGTCTGGCCGCGCCGAAGGGAACGCAGGCGGCGGTGATCCAGAAACTCCACGACGCCTTCAAGAAGGGGATGGAGGACGCCGGCTTCAAGAAGAACGCCAAGGACATGTCGGTGAACCTCGAGTACCTGTCCTCGAGCGACTTCGCGAAGGTGATGGCCGAGGATGACGCGTTCTACGGAAAACTGGTCAAGGAAATCAAGAAATAGCATCAATCGAAAAGGGGGAGGACAAGGCTATGAAAAAGGGAAAATCGTGGTGCATCCTTTCGGTCGTGACCGCCCTCAGCTTCCTCTTGGTGGGGACGGCCGGTGCCGCGGAGAAAACGATCCGCATCGCAAGCCCATTCAAAGCGGGCACGATTGTGGTCGATGCGGCGGAGAAGTTCAAGGAGATCGTGGAAAAGGGGAGCGGAGGTCGGATCGAAGTGAAGATCGACGCCGGCACCAAGGCGGAAATCGAGATCAACAAGATGAACCGGGCCGGCGAGATCGAAATGCAGTCCAATGGGACGAATTTCCTGGAACTCTATGCCCCGCCCTACTACTTCTTCACCAACCCCTACGTCATGAAGGACTTCGATCACTACATGCGCGCCTGGAACGGCAAGCTCGGCCAGGATGCGCGGGCCCAGTTGGAGAAGAACGATCTGAAGTACCTGGCGACCCTCTACCGGGGGCTTCGTCAGATGACGACCAAGACGCCGGTCTACACGCCGGTGGACGTGTATAAGATGAAGCTCCGTCTGCCGCCCATCCCCAGCTGGATGGCAATCTGGAAGGCCATGGGCACGGAACCGGTCGGCGTCCCGCTGCCCGAGCTCTACAGCTCACTGAAAACGGGCAAGGCCGAGGCCTCGGAAGGAGACCTGCCGCAGATTTCCGGCTTCAAGCTCAACGAGGTCCAGAGCCATCTGATCATCACCAATCACCTCGTGCAGACCGCCGGGATCCTGATCCATAAGCCCTTCTTCGACAAGCTGTCCCAGGCGGACCAGGATCTCATCGTCAAGGCCGGCAAGGAGGCGGAAGAGTGGGCCAATAACAAGATCAAAACCGAAGAAGGGGCCATCCTGGTGGATCTCCAGCGAAAAGGCATGCAAGTCGTGATTCCCGATGCCGATTCGTTCCGCACCCTGGCCAAGCCGGCCGTTGATGAATTGTTCAAGACACAGTGGTCGGTCACGACCTGGGCGGAAGTCCTGGCCCAGTAAACAGCAGGAAGGAGCGGCAATGGCAAATCCGGATGAAATTCGGGAGAAAGAGGGGCGGGTTCGGGAATTCATGCGGGCGAAGGGGCTCGATGCCCTCCTGCTGAAGCGTCAGGCCAATTTTTCCTGGTTGACCGGGGGCGGCCTCAACCTCATCGGCATTACCACCGAGGTGGGGGTCGCCTCCCTGCTCGTCACCGAAACGGGAAAGTACGCCATCACGAGCAACATCGAAGCCCCGAGGATGAAGCTGGAGGAGCAGCTGGAGGAACAGGGGTACGAGATCCGCTCGTTTCCCTGGTACGAAGAGCGGGAGGCGGCGACGGTGGCCGAAATCGTCGGCAAGGGGACCCTGGGATCCGACTGGGCCTTTCCCGGTGCGAAGGTCCTGACGGAGGATATCGGCAGGCTCCGTTACTCGCTGACACCGGACGAGCGGGTCCGTTACCGGTGGCTCGGGGAAAGGGTTTCCGAGGCCTTGGAGAGGACCATGGCGGCCGTGGAGAGGGGAGAGAAGGAGTGCGCAGTCATCGGCAGGCTTTCCAGCGAGCTCTGGAAAGACCGGATCGATCCCATCACGATGATGTCGGCGGCCGATGAGCGGATCGCCCTGTACCGCCACTCCATCCCCATGGAAAAGAAGGTGGAGCGGTTCCTGATGGTCTCCGTGAATGCGAGAAAGGGGGGGCTCATCGTTTCGACGACCCGTTTCGTCCACTTCGGGAAAATTCCCCAGGAGTTGGAAGAACGATACCGGGCGAATGTCTGGATCGACTGCGTCTTCATGGCGGCGACCCGGCCAGGGGTTCCGGCCAAGGAGGTCCTGGCCAAGGGGATCGAGGCCTACCGGGCCACGGGGTATCCCGACGAGTGGAAGCTCCACCATCAGGGCGGATCGGTCGGCTATGTCGGGCGGGATTACCGGACCAACTTTCAGACCCCGGACATCGTCCAGGAGAACCAGGCCTTCACTTGGAACCCCTCCCTGACGGGAGTCAAATCGGAGGACACGATTCTGGTGACATCCGAGGGGGTGGAGATGATCACCAAGCCGATCCT
>CAYOGU010000434.1:0-2409 GCA_964403345.1 uncultured Syntrophus sp.
CCGTCAGATACCCGAGGCCCGCCCCGACCTCCACCACGGTATCCTCGCCGGACAGCCGGGCGAGGCCCGCGATCTTCCGGATGACGTTCCTATCCCCCAGGAAGGACTGGCCCAGCCTTTTGCGGGGCTGGATGCCGTGCCTGGCGAGGTCCTCTCGGACGGCGTTCATGGGCGGCTCCTGGCTCCGGCTTTCTCCAGCAGCCTCCGGGTGAGCCAAAAGGCGGCCAGGGCGAGGAAAGGCGCCGTGACCAGCCCCCCCACCAGGAGGGGGATGAGGATCTTCCCTCCCATCGCGAAGATCGCGACCAGGGAGTAATCCGTCAGTTCGAGGCCTCCCGGCCCCATCCCGGTCAGGACCCTCCCCAGTTCGTACTGGGCCACGTAGAGGACGGGGATCGTCAGCGGGTTGGAGACGATCCACGAGCCCAGGTAGGCCGCCCCGAGGTGCTGCCTGAGCAGAAACCCCAGGCCCAGGACCAGGACCGTGTGGAAGGGGATCGTGGGCGTCGCGCCGATGAGCACGCCCAGGGCCATGCCCCTGGCGATCGCGGCCTTGTCCCCCTTCAGGGCCAGGACCCTTTCGGATATGCGGCGGAACCGTTCCCTGGGCGTCATGGGTCACCCGGCGACGGGCCACCTGGACACGGCGTTCAGGCCGAGGCCGTCCCGGCGCCCCTGTTCCAGGAGATGGGTCCCGACCACGGCGATCATCGCGGCGTTGTCCGTGCAGAGGACCGGAGGGGGGATGAAGACCTCCATCCCCTCGGCCGCCGCGTCGCCCCTGAAGCGGTCCCTCAGGCGGCTGTTCGCGGCCACGCCGCCGCAGACGACGATCCGCTTCGCGCCGGCCATGGAGGCGGCCCGGAGGGTCTTCTCCACCAGGACGTCGACGATGGCCTCCTGGTAGGAGGCGGCCGCGTCGTTCAGCTCGCGGCCGCTGAAGGGGACGCCCCTTTTCTTCAGCATGACCATCAGGGAGGTCTTCAGGCCGCTGAAGCTGAAATCCAGGGAGTCCCTCATCCCCCGCGGGAACGCCATGGCCCCGGCATCCCCCTCCCTGGCCAGGCGGTCGATCACCACGCCGCCGGGATAGCCGATGTCGAGCAGCTTGGCCGCCTTGTCGAAGGCCTCCCCGGCCGCGTCGTCCCGGGTCTGGCCCATCAGGGCGAAGCGCCCGAAACCCTCCACGCGGTAGATCGTGGTGTGGCCCCCGGAAACGACCAGGGCGATGAAGGGAAAAGGCGGGGGGTCCGGGGTCAGGAAGATCGCCGCCACGTGCCCTTCGAGGTGGTTGACCCCAACCAGGGGCAGGCGGCGGGAAAAGGCGATCGCCTTGGCCATCGACAGGCCCACCAGCAGGGACCCGATCAGGCCCGGCCCCTGGGTCACCGCAATGCCCTCGACGGCGTCCAGGGTCAGGCCGGCATCGGCCAGCGCCCGCAGGATGGTCGGCGAGATGGCCTCGATGTGCTTGCGCGAGGCGATTTCAGGGACGACCCCGCCGTACCGGGCGTGGACGTCCACCTGCGAGGCGATGACGTTGGAAAGGAGCACCCGCCCGTCCCTGACCACGGCCGCCGCCGTCTCGTCGCATGAAGATTCGATCCCCAGGATGACCATTCGGATTCCCCGCGATATTTTCTTTTACAAAACAGCCGAAAAAATATATAGAAATACCATTATTTTGCAAACATTCTTTTCGCGAAAAGAGACAACCATGGAGATATCCACCGATTTTCTGGTCCTGGGCACCGGCATCGCGGGCCTTAGCTTCGCCATCAAGGCTTCGGGCCTCGGGTCCGTGGCCGTCGTCACCAAGAGGGACAAGACCGATTCCAACACCAACATGGCCCAGGGCGGCATCGCCGTGGTGCAGGACCAGACGGACCGGTTCGAATACCACATCAACGACACCCTGGCCTGCGGGGGCGGGCTGTGCAACAAGGACGTCGTCCGCTTCGTCGTCAGCGAGGGTCCCGACAGGGTCCGCGAACTGGTCCAGTGGGGCGTGGAATTCACGCACTCCACCGCCGACCCGGACCTGTTCGACCTGGGGCGCGAGGGCGGGCACTCGATGAGGCGGGTCATGCACGCCAAGGACCTCACCGGCCAGGAGATCGAACGGGCGCTGCACGCAAAGGCCGCCCAGCAGGAGAACATCCGGATCTTCGAGAACCACATCGCCGTGGACCTGATCATGAAGTCGTCGGCCCTGGGCCAGAAGGTCGAACAGGGGGACCGGTGCCTGGGGGCCTATGTCCTGGACATCGCCCGCAACGAGGTCCATACCTTCCGGGCCAAGTTCGTCATGCTGGCGACCGGCGGCATCGGCAAGGTCTACCTGATCACGACCAACCCCGACATCGCCACGGGCGACGGCATCGCCATGGCCTACCGCGCCGGCGCGAA
>CAYOGU010000435.1:0-2388 GCA_964403345.1 uncultured Syntrophus sp.
TTCCCATGGTCCTTTTCAAGGGGCTGGCCGACGACCTTCCCCTGATGACCTGGCTCAACGACCACATCTTCCCCGCCGAGGGCCGGTTCATCACCCGGGATACGGTGTACGCCGGGTCGCTTCTGGCCATGGCGGAGATGATCCTCTCGGGGACCACGACCTTCTGCGACGGGTACTTCTTCGAGGGGTCGGTCGCCCGTGCGGCGATCGACGCCGGGATGCGGGGCGTGGTAGCGCAGGGCTTCATCGACTTCCCCACGCCGGACCGGAAGCCGTCCAAGGATATCCGGACGGCCGCCGCGGAGTTCGTTGAGAAATGGCGGGACCGCTCCGGCCTGATCACGCCCGCGCTGATCTGCCACTCGCCCTATGCCTGCTCCCCGGAAACGCTTGGCACGGTCAAGGACGTGGCCCGGTCGAAGGGAGTGTCCTTCCTCATCCACCTGTCCGAAACCTCCGACGAGGTCGAGATGATCCTCGGGCGTTACGGAAAGCGGCCCGCCCGGCATCTCCACGACCTGGGCCTCCTGGACGAGCGGACCGTCGCGGCGCACTGCATCTGGCTCGACGAGGAGGAAATCGATCTCCTGGCCGCCGGCGGGGTCAAGGTGGTGCACGACCCGGAAAGCAACATGAAGCTCAGCGCGGGCATCGCGCCCGTTCCCGCGATGATGAAACGCGGGATCGTCGTCGGCCTCGGGACGGACGGCGCCGCCAGCAACAACAACCTCGATCTTTTCGGCGAGATGGGCATGACCGCCAAGCTCCACAAGATGGCGTCCGAGGACCCCACTGTTCTGGATGCGGCCAAAGTCGTGGAGATGGCCACGATCGGGGGCGCCCGCGCCCTGGGCCTGTCCGACCGGATCGGGTCCATCGAACCGGGAAAGTGCGCGGACCTGATCCTGATCGACCTGGGGAGGCCCCACCTGACGCCCCTGTACAACCCCTACTCCCATCTGGTATATACCGTCGCCGGCGCCGACGTGACGACCAGCATCATTGCCGGCCGCATCGTCATGAGGGACCGGAAACTGCGTTTCGTGGATCTTGCCGGGGCGATGGAAGAGGTCCGGAAGATCGCCGGGGTGATCCGGGAGGCCGGCCTGTCCGGCGGAGGCCCCCGTCCGCGGCCGTAGGGGGTCGGCGTCCTTTCGGCGCGGAGTCGGCGCGCCGTTGCGAACGTGTATTCAGATGACCAAGTGACCTTGATCGGCCCGGAATCGGGTCGGCAGGGCTTGACGGATACGAAGGGAGATCACAGCGGATGCGGGAAATCGACATTCTCATTACGGGCGGGACGGTCCTCACCCTGGACGGGCAGGACACCAAGCACCCCGAAGGGGCCGTGGCCATCGACGGGGACACGATCGTCGGGCTGGGTTCCGGTTCCGAGCTCGCGGCCGAGTTCCAGGCGCGGCGGACGATCCATTGCCCCCATTCCATCGTCATGCCGGGCCTCGTCAATACCCATACCCATGCGGCCATGACCTGCTTCCGCGGGATCGCGGACGACATGGAGCTGATGGACTGGCTCAACCGGTACATCTTCCCCGCGGAGGCCCGCAACGTCGATCCCGAACTGGCCTTCTGGGGAAGCACCCTCGCCTGCGCCGAGATGATCAAATCCGGGACGACCACCTTCGCGGACATGTACATCTTCGAGGAGGAAACGGCCCAGGCGGCCAAAAAAGCCGGAATGCGCTGCGTCCTGGGCGAAGTCCTCTTCGACTTCCCCTCGCCCAACGTCAAGACTCCGGCCGAGGGGATCGCCTATACGGAGAAACTCATCCGGAAATGGGCCGACGACCCCCTGGTCGGGATCATGGTGGAGCCCCATTCCCTCTACGCCTGCTCCCCCGACCTTCTGAGGGAGACCAAAATCCTGGCCGACCGGTATCAGGCTCGCCTCTCCCTCCATCTCCTGGAAAACAAGGCGGAGGCGAAGCAGTTGAGGGAGAAATACGGGAAACCCGCCACCCATGTCCTCAGGGAAATGGGGCTTCTGAACGAGCGTTTCTTCGCCTATCACTGCGTGGCCATGACCGACGAGGACATCGGCATCTTCGCCGACCACGGCTGCGGGGTCGTCCACAACCCGGAGAGCAACATGAAGCTGGCGTCGGGCGTCGCCCCCATCACGAAGATGCTCAAGCGGGGGATCGCCGTCGGCCTGGGCACCGACGGCTGCGCCAGCAACAACAACCTGGACATGTTCCAGGAACTGGACAGCGCGGCAAAGCTGGAAAAGGCCGTCCGCCTGGACCCCACGGTGATGTCCGCCCGGACGGTCCTGAGGATGGCGACTTGCGACGGGGCCAAATTGCTGGGGCTGGACAAGTCGGTCGGCACCCTGGCGGTCGGGAAGAAGGCCGACATCTGCATCGT
>CAYOGU010000436.1:0-2380 GCA_964403345.1 uncultured Syntrophus sp.
GCGCTTTCGCGCCGTACTTGCTGCGCTGTTGGCGCCGATTCTCCACGCCGGCGCCGCATGCACAGACGGGAATGGATCGAATGCAGCCGCAAGAAAGACCGGAATGGAAGCGCCTCCGCATGGGGTTTGCGACGGCCCGGGACATCCTTTGGGACACGATCAACAATTATCAGACCAACGGCGACACCAACCAGGCGGCGGCGATCGCCCTGTACGCCATCCTGTCCATCATCCCGCTGTTCATCCTGACCATCCTCATGGCGAGCCATGTCTTCAGCTCCAATCCGCACATCCAGCAGCAGCTCATCCAGGGCGCTCAGGGGGTAAGCCCCTACCTGTCCGAAAGCCTCCTCAAACAACTGGGGCAGATCGAACAGAAACGCCAGATCCTGGGGTGGGTCGGGATCATCAGCCTCGTGTGGTTTTCCGCGATGATCTTCAATGCGATCGAGACGGCCCTGAACATCATCTTCCGCTCGCACAAGCTGCGCAACTACATCCTGTCGAAACTGCTGGCCGTGGCCATGATCCTCCTGGGCTGGCTGATCATCGGGGCGAGTGTCGGGCTGGCATATGTGGGGAACCTCCTCGCGCGTCAACCCCTCCTGATGGAGGGCTTCGCCTACGTTCCGTTCCTGCACGGCTTCCTGTTCCAGTATGTCCTGCCCTACGGCGTGACGGTCGCGTTTTTCACCATCGTCTACAAGGCGACGCCGACCGCGAAGGTCTCCTGGGGGGCGGCCTTCATGGCCAGCGTCCTGTTTTCGGCCCTCATGGAGGTGGCGAAGCACTTTTTCGCCTGGTACGTGGCCAACTATACGCGCTACAACGTCATCTTCGGATCGCTCGAGGCGGTGGTCGTCCTCGTGATCTGGGTCTTCTACGTGGCCCTGATCCTGCTGTTCTGCGCCGAGCTGATCGCCTCGTATCAGCGTCGGGACATCCTCCTCCTGGAAAAGGCCCTTCTGAAACCGGGAAAGGCCAAGGCGTCGATCGACGAGCGCCTCTTCAGCAAGTTCGGCCGGATGTACCCCAAAGGGTCGTACGTGTTCCGCGAGGGCGACACGGGAAAGGACATGTACTACATCCTGAAGGGCCGGGTGCTGGTGGAGAAGAAGGCCGGGCAGATCAAGAAGATCGTCTCCGACCTGGGCCCGGGGGAATACTTCGGGGAAATGGCGACCCTGATCGACGCCCCCCGGAGCGCCTCGGCGGAAACGGCGGAAGACAGCTATCTGGCCGTCATCGACAGCGAGACCTTTCACCGCATGCTCCGGGAGAGCGACGCCGTTTCCCTGTTCATGCTCCAGGCGTTCTCCCATCGGATCAAGCACTCGAACGAGGTGCTCGAGGAACTGACCCAGTCCTGGATCGAGCTGATGGCGATCCTCTATTTCCTCAAGGAGTGGCCCCTCGCTCAGACTCAGGATCCGGTCGCCGAACTCGTCCGGTACACAGGCAAGGAAGCGGCCGACATCCGGGAGGTCCTGCGCGATCTCGGCCGCGAGGGGATCCTCCGCATCGAGGACGACAGGGTCGTAGACTTCGTGCGCACCCAGGCATGGCAGTTGCTGAACCGCCAGGTTTTCGGCTGAGCCGGCGGCGGCGTCAGACTTTTTTCACCCGGATCATGTTGGTCGAACCCGTGGTCCAGAGCGGATGGCCCAGGGTGATGACCGCCAGTTCGCCCGGGGCGACCTGACCCCGGACCTGGGCGGCCTGGGCGGCCTTTTCGATCAAATCGTCCGTGTCCGTGAAGTCCCGGACGTGAATCGGCTGGCAGCCCCAGACCAGACCGAGCCGCCGGATCGTCTCCTCGTTGGGGGACAGGGCGATGATCGGTTGATGCGGCCGGAATCGGGCGAGGGCCCGCGCGGTCAGGCCGGACTGGCTGTGTGCGATGATGCAGCGGGCTCCGAGGTGTTCGGCCAAGAGGCAGGACGCCTGGGCGACGGATTCCGAAACCCCCTGTCCCGGGTGCGCCCGGAGGAAATCCCTGTGGGGATAGCCGGTTTCCGCGCGCTCGATCAGCCGGGCCATGTACTCCACCGCCTCGACCGGATACTCCCCGGACGCCGTTTCCTCCGAGAGCATGACCGCGTCCGTCCCGTCCAGGACGGCGTTCGCCACGTCCGTGGCCTCCGCCCGCGTCGGCCGCGGCGAGTCGATCATGGACCGGAGCATCTGGGTGGCCGTAATCACCGTCTTCCCCCGGATGTTGGCCAGGCGAATGAGCTTTTTCTGAATGAGGGGCACCTCCGCCAGGGGGATCTCCACGCCGAGATCGCCCCGGGCCACCATGATGCCGTCCGATACATCCAGGATGTCCTCGATCACGTCCAGCGCCTCGTGCTTTTCGATCTTGGCGATCACCGGCGTG
>CAYOGU010000437.1:0-2364 GCA_964403345.1 uncultured Syntrophus sp.
GCAGCCACTTCACCGCCTCCTGATAATCCTGCGAGACCCCCAAACCCTGGTAGTAGAGAGATCCCAGATTGAACTGGGCGTTCCTGTTCCCCTGTTCGGCAAGGGGCGTCAATTCACGAAGGGCTGCCGTCAGATCATCCGGTCTATACTGCGTCACCCCTTTTTCATAACCGGATGCACAACCCATGAGGATCCCCAAGAATACCAGCATGAAGATCAGGGGTGAGAATCGGGTCAGGTCTTTCATATGTCCATCTCCTTCGTGACAGCAGCCAGTCGGCGTGCCTTCTAAAGCAGGGTGTTGCCTTCTCCTCTATCGCCCCGTTTGAATGCCCGTCACGGTTTTGGCTTTGATCACCGTCGGCGTGATGAAGATCAGGACCTCTTCCATGGTGTCGCTCTTCGATTCGCCCTTGAACAGCCAGCCCAGGCCAGGGACATCCTTCAGCCACGGCAGGCCGGTGGTCCCCTCATTGATCTTCTGTTTGGTCAAACCGGAGATCACGATCGTCTCTCCATCCTTGACCAGGAGGTTCGTCTTGGTCTCCTTCTTGATCTTGAAGGGGTTGTTCGCAACCTGCCGGGTCATGTCCGCCTCGTCCTTCTTGACATGGATGTCCATCTTCATGTTCTCTCCGTCGATCACATGGGGGGTGATCTCCAGGCGGAGCGTGGCAGGAATATAGGTTGTCGTGGGATTCCCGTCCTTGTCCAGCGTCCGGACCGGGATCTCCTCGCCGTTTTCCGTAAAGGCCATCTGGTTGTCCGCGGTCATGATGGAGGGGCTGGAGAGGATGTTGAGCTTGCCGTCCTTCTGCAAAGCGCTGAGCTGAAGCTCCAGAATGTTTCCGCCGACCGTCCCGAAAGACAAATTCAGGAGTGCTGCGGTCCCCGTCGAAGGTTGGGCGGAAAAATCGAAGCTCGGAGAGATCGAGGACTCATGGTTCCCGATCGACGGTTTGTAGGATCCCCCCCACTTGATGCCGAGGTCCCGGGCCATGCTCTTGGTCGTTTCCACGATATGGGCCTTGATCAGGATCTGTTCGGTCGGGATGTCGATCTTGGCAATCATGTCCATGATCTTGATCATGTCCGCCCGGATTGCCGTGATGATCACGCTGTTGGTATCGGCGTCCGCGCCGATCCACCCCCTTTGCTTGCCCTCCGCATCAACGCTGAGAAGGCTCTGAAGAAGGGCGAAGAAATCTCCGGCTCCCTCCATGGAAACTTTTCTCGTTCCCGTTTCCGTTGTACTGACGGCGCCGGTACCCCCTACGACCGCGGCCGCCCTCTGCGGTGTCCTGACCGCGACTGCGGAACCGGCGGCGACAACGTCTCTCTTCATTTCGATCTTGCTGGCCGCCACGAACTTCAGGAGACGGTACTTGATCGGTACCACGCGGGTAATGAGCGGCTCCGTTTCCAGTTCCTTCTCCTGCTGGATCTCCTTCCCTCTGGCCAATTCGTCATCGACCTTCTTCCGCACCAAGTAGTTCTCCTGGCTCATCACCATGACGACGTTGTCCTGCTCCAGCTTGGCCAGACCCCTGACCTTGAGGATGGCGTCAAGTGCCTGATCCCACGTCACGTCCTTGAGTTGGAGGGTCACCGTTCCCTTGACCTCATCTCCGGAGATGATGCTGACTTTCCCCTGCTCGGACAGGAGTCGGAAGACCGCCTTGATATCGGCGTCCTGGACATCCAGGAAGATCCGGGGGCCGGCATAGGTCTTCCCGGCTTTCCCGCTGTTTGGAATCGTGGCCGCTTTCGCCTTGTTCATCGCTGGCTCGGCCGCAGGTGTCGTTCGGGACGCCGGTCTTTCCGACGGGGCGGCAGCCGCCAGGGAAGCCACATTGAAATCGACCATGATGTTCGGCCCTTCCTGGCGGATGTTGTACGGGACCTTCTGCTTCAGCTCGATCGTGGCCATGACCCAGGCCCGGCCGCCTTCCGACTGTTGGACGGGAGTCACCCGCAGAACATTGGAGAAGGTCGCGTCGGCCAGAGGGTGACGGAGTCCCTCGGGAACGAAGAGGTTCTCCAGACGGACCACCACCGCATTGCCTGACTGGTTTTCGACGGTCACGCCGGATTGTTTTGATACTGAAAAGGTCACCCGCTCCTTCCCCTGCACCTTCTCAAAGGTGACGTTTTCCAGGTACCCTGCCTGAACCGCTGCGGATGCATCCACAGCGGCGGGGGGAGCACCCATCAGCGGCGTGCCAGCCGCTGCCTGGACCATCAATAAAACAAGCCATGACCACTGTATTGCCCGTTTCATGGTTTTCCCTCTTCTTCCCGGTGAAGCATGATGGTGATTCGCCTGATCTTCCCTTTTTGGACCCCGGCTTGGGCCCTTTCCTC
>CAYOGU010000438.1:0-2360 GCA_964403345.1 uncultured Syntrophus sp.
TCAGGATCGTAATCGATGCCAGGACCACCGCCTCCGTCGTCGACCGGCCGACCCCTTCGGCTCCCCCGCGGGTGTTGAAGCCCTTGTAGCAGCCGATCACGGTCAGGATCAGGCCGAAGCAGGCGGCCTTGACCAGGCCGTTGTAGAGGTCGTTGAGGTCCACGAGCCGCGTGATGTTTCGGATGAAGACCCCCTCATTGATCCCCAGGATGTGCACCCCGACGAAGTAACCGCCCACGATCCCCACGAAGTCGGAGACCACCGTCAGGACGGGAACCATCAGGACGCCGGCGATGACCCGCGGGACGATCAGGTGCTTGATCGGGTTGGCCGCCATGACGTAGAGGGCGTCGATCTGTTCGGTCACCCGCATCGTCCCGAGTTCCGCTGCCATGGCCGAGCCCGCCCGGGCCGTGACCATCAGAGACGTGAGGACCGGCCCCAGCTCCCGGGTCATCCCCAGGGCCACCGTGGAGCCGACCAGACTTTCGGCGCTGAACATTCTGAATCCGTGGTAGCCCTGCAGAGCCATCACCATTCCGGTGAAGGTCCCCGTGAGGACGACGACGAAGATCGACTTGACGCCGACGAATTCCATTTGCTTGAAGATATTCCGGAGCTTGAGGGGGGGGCGGAGCATCCAGGCCAGGACCGAGATGAACAGGAGGAGGATCTTTCCCATCTCCTCGACGCTGGCCATGACGGCCCTGCCCAATCGGTCCAGGACGCCGGGGGAGGGGTCCATTACAGAGGGCCTCGCTTGCCGGCGTGAACCTCCAGGGCGGACTGGATGATCCGGTCGATCATGCCCGCCTGGGTGATCCCCGAGGCCGCCGCCTGGTGGAACAGGACCGTGGAGGGGGTCATTCCCGGAAGGGTGTTGGGCTCCAGGACCGCGACGCGCCCGTCCTGGCGGACGAACATGTCGATCCGGGCATAGCCCTTGAGGTTCAGGGCGCGGAAGGTCCCGACGGCCGCCTCGCGGACCCTTTCGAGCTGATCGACGGGGAGCCGGGCAGGCGTCTTGTTCTCCCCCTGACCGTAGAGGAACTTGTCCTCCAGGGACAGGACATCGTCCGTGGCAATCGTCTCCGAGGGGGTCAGGGCTTCTGGGGAGTCGACCCCAAGGACGCCGCAGGTCACCTCCATCCCGCTGAGAAATTCCTCCGCCAGGACGAGGTTGTCCCACTTCAGCGCCTCATCGACGGCGGCGGGGATCCCCTCCGCCGAGACGACTTTCTTGACGGCCGTGCTGCACCCCTCCCGGCAGGGCTTGATGACGCAAGGGAAACCGAGTTTCCCGGCAATTTCTCCGACGATCGCCTCTTGCTCGAACTCCCATCGGCGCCTGGGGACGGGGATCGTCTGCGGGACATCGATCCCGTTTATTTCAAGGATCCTGCGGCAGACGTACTTGTCCATCCCGATTGCCGAGGCCAGGACTCCGGAGCCCGTGTAGGGGATCCCGAGGAGTTCCAAGAGCCCCTGCATGCAGCCGTCCTCGCCGTACTTGCCGTGGAGACCCAGGCAGATCACGTCCACCCTTTCCTTGAGGGACTCGTAGGGGATCCCCTTGGCCTCCTCGGCCAGGTCCTCCTCGATGTCGCGGGTGCTGTTGCGCATGAGGAGCTTGAGCGGGATCTCCCAGAGCGCAGCCCGGCTGTCCATGAAAATCGGGATCGGGTCGTACCGGCGGCGGTCGATCTTGCTGAAGATGTTCCGGCCGCTTTCCAGAGAGACCTCCTTTTCGGAGGAGAGCCCCCCCATGATGATTCCGACCCGCGTCTTTGGTTGACCGTTGTCCTGTTTTTCTGCCATCTCGATCGATCTTCTCCCGGGCCGTTGCACGGCCCTCCTCGCTTTGCAGGTGAATGGAACGAAGCCCTGCCCGGAAACCCGTCCGGAGTCGCCGTGCCCCTTTCCGTATTTGCGGCGACGTCGGGTGCCTCTTCAAGTCGTCGCGGCCCTATTCATTCCGTCGCCAATGACGACGATTTCTATACCACCAATACCCCCTGTTTTCCAGAGTGTTGTTGATTTTTTCACAGCCGGGCCGGAGCGGCAAGGGGCCTCTGCGGTCGATTCGGGGAAAGGGACGGGACAGGTCATTGCCCAGACGGGAAGGAGGTGGTATGCATGGGCGCATGAATGGGAAGGGGAGAGAGAAAAGGCCGTGGGCCGCCTTCATCGCGGTGGGGATCTTGTCCTGCCTGCTCCTGCCGGCCTGCAGCGTGGTGAAGGGCACCTACCGGCTGACCAAGGGAACCGTGGTCATGGCCTACAAGGTCACCAAATTCGCCGGCCGGACCGTTTATACCATCGGGGAGTTCACCTTCGAGGTGGTCACTGCGCCGCTCTCC
>CAYOGU010000439.1:0-2355 GCA_964403345.1 uncultured Syntrophus sp.
GGGGGCGATGCCTTCGAGGCCGTTGCCGCCATCGTCCGGATGAAGCTCGGGATGGTCAACCTGGGGGGATACGAGAACCATTACCCGTCCGAACTGTCGGGGGGGATGCGCAAACGGGGCGCCCTGGCCCGGGCGATGGTCCTCGATCCCAGGATCCTGTTTTTCGACGAACCCTCGGCCGGGCTCGATCCGATCAATTCCGCCGAGCTCGAAACGCTGATCCGGGGGATCAACGCCGGCCTCGGCACGACGATGGTCATCGTCAGCCACCAGGTGGAACTGGTCCGTCACGTGGCCGATCGGGTCATCATGATCGACCGGGAGGCAAAGGGGATCATCGCCTCGGGGACGCTGGAGGAACTCCGGCAGCCCGGGGTCGACCCCCGTTTGAAGGAGTTTCTCTTCCGCGGGGAGGGGGGATAGGAAGCCATGGCAAGAAGACAATCGCGGTTCATGATCGGCCTCTTTGTGGCCGTGGGAATCCTGATCGGCGTGGTGGCGGTGGTCTGGCTGGGGGCCTCGAAGTATTTCCAGAAGGGGACCCGCTACGTCACCTATTTCGACGAATCCGTCCAGGGGCTGCAGGTCGATTCGGGGGTCAAGTACCGGGGCGTGGAGATCGGCAATGTGGAGAGCATTTCCGTGGCCCCCGACCAGCGGCTGGTGGAGGTCGTCATGAAGATCAACCTCGAGGGGGACATCCAGAAGACCATCGTCACCCAGCTCCGGGCGGCGGGGATCACGGGGATCGTCTTCGTCGAGCTGGACCAGAAGACGCCGGGAGCGGAGAACCTGCTCAGCCCCACGGAGCTGCCGACCCCCTATCCGGTGATCCCCTCCCAGCCCTCCCAGGCCAAGCAGATGCTGTCGAGCGTCGACCGGATCATGGACAAGATCTCCCAGGTGGATCTCCCGGGGATCTCCGAACAGCTCATCGATACCTCCCACGCGATCGAGACCTTTTTCACCGGCCGGGAGATGAAGGGCATCCTGCGCAGCCTCGACGCCACGGCGGCCAGCCTCGAGCGGGGGGTCGGCCGGATCGACAGGATCCTGGCCGAGGGGAAGGTGGAGGGGATCCTTAAAAATGCCAACGAGGGGCTGGGGGAGCTCCGGGCCGGATTCGCCGAGGCCCGGCAGTTCATCGCCGACCTCAGGCGGGAGGTGGAGCGGATCCATGCGGCCGAGACGGCGGGACGGGCCAGGGGGCTGATCGACACGCTGGAGGGCCGGACCCGCCGGATCGCCTCCGACCTCGAGTCGACGACCGACGAGATCCGGCGGACCACGGAAGACCTGCGGGACTTCATCGAGAAGGTCCAGGAGAACCCGTCGGACCTGCTCTTCAGCAAGCCCGCCCGCGACGAGCGGCCATAGAAGGGAGAGATGAGGCGATGATGAAGCGTTTGGCGATCGTCCTGATGATGGTGATGGGAATCAGCGGGTGCATGGGAACGGCCCCGGCGCTCCTGGTGAGGCAGTACGTCCTGGAATACCCCCCGCCCGCCGCCCCCGGCGCGCCGGCATCGGGGGAGGTCCTCAAGGTCGCGACGTTCGCCGTGGACCGCCTCTATGCCTCGGGGGCCATGATCTACCGTCAGGATCCTTTCCGGCGCGAGGCCTACCGGGAAAGGCGCTGGCGCATCCAGCCCGCCGAAATGGTCACGGACTTCCTCAGGCGCGATCTGCGGCATGCCGGGCTTTTCCGGGCGGTGATCCCCCTTAGGGACCCCATGGCGGGCCGTTACGTCCTGGAGGGCGGGGTGGAGGAGTTCCTCGAAGTGGACGAGGGCGAAAACCGCAAGGCCCTCCTGGTGGCCACGGCGGCCCTGCTCGATGCCGATGCGCGGGACAGCACGAAACGGGTGCTCTTTCAGAAGACCTATCGCTGCGAGGCCCTCTTCGTCCAGAAGGGAGGGGACGGGATGGCCGAGGCCATGAGCCGGGCGATGTCGCAATTCTCCTCCCAGGTCATCGCCGATATCGCTGCGGCACTGAAGCAGCCCGGCCGGTGAAGAGAGGCGTTCGGCCTTGCCCCGTAAGGGTTGCGGGCTGTTCAAGAATATCCTGAGCGTCGTGCCGACAAGGCTAATGCTGGACGTTGCCACGATGCTCAAGGCGATCCATGCCTCCGGAGACCTGGCTGCGGCCATGGAGAAGACAAAAGCCGTCTGCATCAAATTGAAAGGCCTGAAGCTTAAAGAAGCAGTCAGGAAGATTCAGGAATCGATTGGGGGGACGTTCACGTATTATGCCTTTCCCCGGGAGCATCGGGTGAGGATCAGGACGAATAATGCCCCGGAGCGGATCATGCGGGAGATCCGGAGGCGAACCCGGGTCGTGGGGGCCTTCCCG
>CAYOGU010000440.1:0-2333 GCA_964403345.1 uncultured Syntrophus sp.
CCGGAGGTGGAGCTCGATTACTACAATTTCGAAGCCCTGAACATCCCCAAGAACCATCCCGCAAGGGACATGCAAGATACTTTCTATATCGAAGAGAACATCGTCCTGCGCACCCACACCTCCCCAGTCCAGGTCCGAATCATGGAAAAGACTCGCCCCCCGGTGAGAATTCTCTCGCCGGGCCGCGTCTACCGAAGGGATTCGGATATCTCCCACACCCCCATGTTTCATCAGATCGAGGGCCTCCTTGTGGACCGGGGGGTCACCTTCGGCGACCTGAAGGGGGTCCTGACCGCCTTTCTCAAACAGGTCTTCGGCGACCAGACAGTGCTCCGGTTCCGCCCCAGCTTCTTCCCCTTCACGGAACCCAGCGCGGAAGTGGATATCCAGTGCGTCATCTGCCGTGGCCAAGGCTGTCGGGTCTGCGGTCAGAGCGGCTGGCTGGAGATCCTCGGCTCAGGAATGGTGGACCCGGAGGTCTTCAAGAACGTCGGTTACGATCCGGAAGAGTTCACCGGCTTTGCCTTCGGGCTCGGTCTGGAACGGATCGCCATGCTCAAATTCGGCATCACAGACATCCGACTCTTTTTCGAAAACGACATGAGGTTCTTGGAACAGTTCTGATCGGTCCGGAACCGGGGAGGGAAAGGAGGCCGGGCCTTTCCGGTCCCCCGCGGAAGCCCGGTCACAAATCGGGAAAATCCCTATGCTCGTCAGTGTGAAATGGCTCAGAGATTATGTGGATGTGGATGTGTCGGCTGCCGAGTTGGCCGACAGGCTGACCATGGCGGGCCTCGAGGTGGACTCGCTCCAGGAGACGGGTGCGGCCTTCAGCGGGGTGGTGGTGGCCAAGATCCTTTCCCTCAAACCCCACCCCAATGCGGACAAGCTCTCCCTCTGCGAGGTGACCACCGGGGGGGCGCCCGTTCCGGTGGTCTGCGGCGCATCGAACATCCATGCCGGCGATGTGGTTCCCCTGGCGACGGTCGGGGCCACCCTGCCCGGCGATCTGACCATCCGCAGCTCCAAGATCCGCGGCGAGCGCTCCGAGGGGATGCTCTGCTCAGAGGAGGAACTCGGGATCGGTTCGGACGCCTCGGGGATCATGATCCTCCCGGCGGACCTCCCCCTGGGCAAGGGGATCGCAGAGGCCCTCGGGATTCGCGACACGGTCCTGGATATCGGCGTGACCCCCAACCGGTCCGACTGCCTGTCCATGGTCGGGGTGGCCCGGGAATGGGCGGCCCTTTCGGGGCAGAAACTCCGCTATCCCGCCGTGGAGGTGACGGAAAACGACGAGGCCATCGAGGGGATCACCTCGGTGACGATCCTTGATCCCGATCTCTGCCCGCGATACACGGCGAGGATCATCCGAAACGTCAAGATTGGGCCGTCTCCTCTCTGGCTCCGGCAGCGGCTCGAAGCGGTCGGCCTTCGCCCCATCAACAATATCGTCGATGTGACCAACTTCGTGATGATGGAGATGGGACAGCCCCTCCATGCCTTCGACTTTAGCTTCCTCGCGGAGGGGCGGATCGTTGTCCGCAGGTCCAGGGAAGGGGAACCCTTCGTCTCCCTTGACGGCAAGGAGAGGACCCTCAGGGCGGATACCCTCATGATCTGCGACGGCGTCAAGCCGGTGGCCATTGGCGGGGTCATGGGCGGTCTCAATTCGGAGGTGAAGCCGGAGACGGAAACGATCCTTCTCGAAAGCGCCTATTTCAACCCCGCCTCCATCCGCAGCACGTCGCGGGCCCTGGCCATGGGGACCGATGCCGCCTTCCGCTTCGAGAGGGGGATCGATCCGGAGGGGGTTGTCCGGGCCCTTAACCGGGCGGCTGCGCTCATGGCGGAACTCTCGGGCGGGACGGTCTGTCGGGGGTTGATCGATCAGCATCCCGTAAAAGTCCCGGTGGCGAAGGGGATTCCCTTACGGGGCCGGCGCGTTCGCGACATCCTCGGGACCTCCATTCCCGACGACCGGATAGTTCGCATCTTGGAAGGGCTGGAGATGACGGTTGAGGCGTCCGGGGACGGGTCCTTCTCTGTGACACCCCCCACCTGCCGCGTTGATATCACCCGTGAGATCGACTTAGTCGAGGAGATCGCCAGGTTGGACGGCTATGACCAGGTGCCGGCGACCCTTCCGGCCGTTTCGGGGGTTGCAAGGGCTCCGGAGGGAAAGAGGCGGATCGAGGGGCGTCTGAGGGAAATTCTCAATGGCGCCGGCTACACCGAGGTGATCAACTACAGTTTCATCGCCCCGGACGGTGTCGACAAGCTCGGCCTCGATCCAACGGATCAGCGGCGCAACCAGGTCCGGATCAAGAACC
>CAYOGU010000441.1:0-2330 GCA_964403345.1 uncultured Syntrophus sp.
GAGGGGCAGCCCCGGCCCGAGGAGATCCTCCCGCGCTTTTCGGACTTTGTCGCCGAGAGCGTCTTGGTCGCTCACAATGCCGCCTTCGATGTCGGGTTCCTGCGCCACGAGTTTGCCGGTTGGGGATGGCCCTCCCCAACCCTCACCTCTGCACCCTGGAGATGAGCCGCCGCCGCTTCCCGCACCTTGCCGACCACACCCTCGAGACAGTCTACCTCCACATCTTCCCCGAGGCGGGCTTCCTCCGCCAGAGCCACCGCGCCCTCGACGACGCCCGGATGACGGCAAAGATCTGGCTTAAGATGGCGGAGGAGTGAGGCAGCAACAGGTTTTTGCGTATTTGGAAAACCTGTTGCTGATGAAATCGTTCCAGTCGGCCGCGAGTCGTCCCTTACGCAGGGACGTGGGCAATAGAAAAAAGGCTTTCGTTCCGTATCGGGATGGTGCATAATTCGAACTATCATTTTGAAATCGGGGGATTCTCCCGGATAGCGCGAGTGTACCTGTGACGCCTTCCGAAATCCGAACCGGTGCCCGGGCGGCGGTCCGGGCAGCCGCCGGGGCCGTCCTCGATAGGTGACAAGCCACGGTTTCACAGGCCGTCGCCGGCAACGGTGCCGACGCGACCGGCTTCAGATCCTTTATGGGAATCCAAGGAGGTGACATCATGTTTGAGAAGGGGCGGCTTCTTTCATGCGGCATGGTGGGTCTTTTCCTGGCGATTCTCCTGACGCCCGGGACGGCCCCGGCCAAGACCGAGATCCAGTGGTGGCACGCCAACACGGGCTTTCTGGGCGAGCGGGTCACCGACATCGTCACCAAGTTCAACGGCTCCCAGAACGACTACGAGGTCAAGGCCGTCTACAAGGGGAGCTATCCCGAGACCCTGACGGCGGGGATCGCCGCCTACCGGGCCAAGACCCAGCCCCACCTGATCCAGGTCTTCGAGGTGGGGACCCAGACGATGCTTTCCTCCGGGGCGATCGTCCCGGTCTTCCAGCTCATGAAGGACCAGGGGGTCAAGATCGACTGGGCCGATTTCCTGAGCGTGGTCCGCTCCTATTACTCCTTCGGCGGGAACCTCTACTCCATGCCCTTCAACTCCTCCACGGCGATCCTCTACTACAACCGGACGATCTTCAAGAAGGCGGGGCTCGACCCGACCAAGCCTCCGAAGACCTATGAAGAGATCGAAAAGGCGGCCCGGGCCTGCGTCAAGGCGGGAGCCACCAAGATCGGTTTCACCACGGCCTGGCCCTCCTGGACCCTGGTGGAGAACGCCCATGCCTGGCATGACCAGCCATTCGCCGACATGGACAACGGCTTCAAGGGGATGGCCACGAAGCTCCGGTTCAACGGCGATTTCGGCGTAAAGATGTGGACAATGTTCGCCCGCTGGCAGAAGGAGGGGATCTATACCTATTCCGGCCGGACGAGCAAGGGCGACCAGCCCATCGTCAACGGCGAGGCAGCCGTGGGTCTGGCCTCGACGGCCCTCGTGGGGACCTTGACCAAGACCGCCAAGTTCGACTGGGGGACGGGGAACCTTCCCCGGATGGCAGGCTACCCCCAGGGAAACTCGATCATCGGCGGGGCCAGCCTCTGGGTCATGAAGGGGAAGAAGGCCGAGGAATACAAAGGCGTGGCGGCCTTCCTCGAATTCCTCGGGAAGCCCGAGCAGCAGGCCTGGTGGCACGCCGCGACGGGATACCTGCCCGTGAGCAAGTCGGCCCTCGGCGCCCTCCAGAAGACGGACCACTTCCAGAAGAACCCCGACATGTGGACCGCCTTCAACCAGATCATGAGCGGCAAGACCACGGCCAACAGCCAGGGGATCCGCCTGGGGAACTTCGCCGCGGTCCGCGACCACATCGAGGCCGAACTGGAGAACGTCGTCGCCGCGAAGAAGACCCCCAAACAGGGCCTTGACGACGCGGTCGCACAGGGGAACAAGGTCCTCAAGGAGTTCGCCTCGCTGTACAAATAGAATGACCCGATGAGACGAAGCATCTTCAAGAACCCCTGGCTCCCCTATCTCCTGGTCGCGCCGCAGCTCTTGGTCGTCCTGGCCTTCTTCTTCTGGCCGGCCATCGATTCCCTGCGCCTGTCGGTCTTCAAGGTCGCCCCCTTCGGGGACCGGCAGTCCTTCGTGGGCCTGGAGAACTTCGTGGAGCTCTGCACCTCGCCGGAATACGGCCGGAGCGTCCTGAATTCCTTCATCTTCTCCCTGGGCGTCACGGCCCTTGGCCTGGCCGCCTCGCTGGGACTGGCGACCCTGGCCAACCAGAAACTCCGGGGCGTTTCCTTTTACCGGACGGCGGTCCTGTGGA
>CAYOGU010000442.1:0-2330 GCA_964403345.1 uncultured Syntrophus sp.
GATCACGTCGTGCTTGGTGGTCTTCTCGATCTCGTCGATCCTGGCGACGTCGAACCCGGCCTTCTCCTGGATGGTCTTCAGGGAGGCCGCGGGGATCTCGCCGCGCTGGGCCATGGCCTCGCAGGCCAGGACCTCGATGTCCAGCCATTTCCGGTATCGGTTTTCCGGGCTCCAGATCGCCGACATCCTCTCCCGCGAATATCTTGGTATCAATGCCCCCTCCTCATGCTTTTTCTCCGGCTCCGTCCGGAATCGGTTTCCGCGTCCCCGGCGGTTTCTCCCGGCCCCCGCCGCGTCACCGCGCGGGAATCCTTTGCCATTGTATTTATTACGACCCCGGTCATGGAGTCAAGGAATTTAGATGAAAAAAGGGACCCGCTGCCACGGCCGGCAGCGGGTCCCTGATCAGTGGAGCACGTCTGGCAACCGCAACCTGCCCCACCTCCCTGTCTTTTCCCCTTAGGGGCGATTCAATCAGCCTATCGCATTCAAGGAACTGCCCGCCATTCCGCCCGCCTTGCTGGCCGTCCTGCTGTCCGTCCCCTGCTGGTAAGCCTGCCGGGCATTGCCGGCGTCGGCCCTCATATCATCCTTTTTCCCGTAGTAGGCCTGATACTCGTTGAAGTCGACCGTGCCGTCGTGGTTCGTGTCGGCCGGGTCCGTGCTTGCAGTCGAAGACGTCGACGAAGAGCTGTCGCTCGCCGCGTCGCTGCCGCCGGACGATCCGCCCGAACCGCCGACGTTGTTCAGAAGCGAGCTGAGATCCATGGTTGAAGTGGACGAAACCGAAGAAACGGAGCTATCGGAGGACGATGCACCCGAAACCGACTGCATCTTGTCCAGGATCCCGGCGAAGATGCTCTGGGCGCTTTCCGTATCTCCGGACTGAAGGGCCTCGATCAGCGAGGCCAGGTCGTCTTCCAGCGAGCTCGTGCTGGTGTCGGTGGATGAAGTGGAGTCCGTGGGTGAGATGGAGGAAACGGAAGTCCCGGTGCCGTCGGAACCGCCGGCCGTGCTGCCGAGGAACATCTGCGCAAGCAGGGAATTGGCGGAAAGGGCCTGCAGCAGCGCACCCAGATCGGTCGTGGTGCCGGAGGCGTCTGAGCCGCCCGTGTCGCTCAGGGCGCTCGAAAATTGGCCGGTCGACGAGGATTCGCCAAGCAGGCCGCTGCTCTGGAAAAGGCTGTAAATGGAACTGTCGGAAATGGCGGATATGGACATGATGGTCCTCCTTTCAAAGGATGGTTCAGCCGTTCACATGTTTCTCTCCAGGAGATGCGTCTCCCGTCCCTTTCTTCATCCTGAATCTTCGCGCCGGCACATCCGTGTTCATTTTTTGCCGGGCGGGCGGCTATCGGATGACGACGTCCCGAACCCTGCACGTCACAGAGGCAACTGGCATGCCATCATGCAACTCTTTATAATGATTTACATTAATTAACGGGTGATTGGTTACGGGGATTTTTTCTTGTCCCTGTTTTGCTGCGGATGAGGCGCAAGATGTGAAATCAATCCGATTGAAGGTGAAAATGAAAATCGGTTGGAGCCTTAACAAATCCCCATGGGCTGCGGGATGCAATGAAATGCGGGAAAAGGAAAAAGTTGCCGGTCCGGGGGCAAAGATTGCCGAACGGTTCGGGGGATTGTGTCCGAGCCCGTCCCGGGTGATTGGAAATACGGGGCACTTCCCTTGTTGTCCCTAATCCTGTATGGGAAGTGCCCCGCTCACGACACGATACCGGCCGAGCCGGTCAGTCAGGCCTCGGTATCGATCGCGCTTTTGGTTTGCGTGTCCGGCGATTTCAGGCTCGATACCATTTCAAGCAGTTGGTTGAGCCGGGTGCTGCCGGAAGACGAGCTCTCCGCGTTCTTTCCATAGTAGGCGATATACTCCTCTAAGGAAACCGTGCCGTCCTCGTTCGTGTCGGCCGGGTCCGTGCTCGCCGTCGAAGACGTCGATGAAGAGGTCTGGCTCACCTCGCCGTTGCCGCTGGACGATACGCTCGAACCGGTGGACGAAACCGACTCAGCGGAATTCCCGAAGGCCGCCGCATCCGTGGGCGGCTGGAACGACTGCATCTTCTCCATGATCCCGGACAGAATGCTCTTGGCGCTTTCCGCATCGCCCGATTCAAGGGCTTCGGCCAGCGCGGTCAGGTCCTCTTCCAGGGGATTCGAACCGGTGGCAGATTCCGAGGCAGCCGTCTCATCCGTGCTGCCCATTGCGGGTATCGCGGAGTCGGAGGCGCCCGCATCCTGGGGTGGCCGGAACGACTGCATCTTCTCCATGATGCCGGACAGAATGCTCTTGGCGCTTTCCGCATCGCCCG
>CAYOGU010000443.1:0-2304 GCA_964403345.1 uncultured Syntrophus sp.
CTTGGAGACCATCTCCACCAGCCAGTCGAGGGAGATGTCCGCCGTGACCACGCCCCAGAAGCGGCGAGTCCCGTTTTGGCTCCGGTAGAAGGGGACGGAATAGGTGGACATGATGATGTTGCCGGCCCCTTCGTCGAAATAGGGCTCGCTCCAGACGGGCCGGTCCAGTTCCTTGGGAATCTGGTACCAGTCCCAGTAGAAGTACTGGTAGGTCTTGGAACCGATGTAGGTCAGCTTCAGGGAGCTCCCCTCCCGGCAATAGTAGGGGGAAAAGTAGCGGGCCTTCCGGTCGAAGGCGTAAGGTTCGAAAGCCACCGCGGAGCCGAAGACCTCCGGGTTGGCATTGAGCAGGGCTTCGATCCGCCTGAGGAGGACCTTCCGATCGGGGACCTCCTCGCCGAGGGTGCCTGCGAGATAGGCGGGGACCTTCTCGACCCCGTGGAGGATCGTCTCGATCCGGTTGACCGTGGCCAGGGTCAGGTTCCGGGTGTCGATCTCCACCTCCCGGAGGATCTGGTCCCGGGAGAGGAGGTAGTTGTACCCGAAGGCGGCGCCGAAGATGACGGCCGTCCCGGTCAGGATCAGGAGCGAAAGTTTGAAAGCAAGGCCGCGCCGTTTAACGCGGGCGGGTGAAGTCGGCATAAAAGGCTCCGTAATCGGGGATCTTCTTGATCAGGCCATTTTGCATCAGCTCTCCGGCGACGCGGAGGTAGTCCTCCCGGTCGAGGCGGCCGAGGGCAGTCCGGCTTCCCATGGGAAGGACCAGGTCGTTCATCTTGTCCAGCATCCACCTCTGATGGACGCGGTTGGTGCCGATGTTTGCCTCCCGGACGTAGCGCATCACCACGTCCAGGGCCTCCTCGGGATTGGCGAAGGCGTATCGCCAACCCTCGAAGGAGGCGAGGGCGAAGCGGCGACAGAGCTCAGGATCCCGCCGGAAAGCCTCCTCGCGGCAGTAAAGGCCGTCCTCTGGGAAGTTGAGGCCGTGGCGATGGAAGAAAAAGGCCTGGAGTTCGTCCTCGTTGAGGCCGGAGTTGATGAGCGTGTGGTATTCGTTGTACCACATCGCCGAGGCAGCCGCGACGCCGCCACGAAGAAAGAGATTCAAGGAAGCCCCCTGGGGGACGGTCCTGACGGTCAGGCCGTATTTCTTGAAAAAGGCTTGGGGCTGGAGACGAAAATCAGGCCAGATGCCGACCGCACGGCCGTTCAGATCGGCCGGGGATTGGATCGCATCGGCCTTCCGCGTGACGAGGATGAAGCCGGAGCGCTGGACGATCTGGCCGATGTTCACCACCCGGAGCCCCTGATCGCGAAGCTGGATGGCGGTGGAGAGAAACATCGTGGTGAAGTTGACCCGATTGCGGGCGAGGAGTTCCGAGGGGGAGTACTCCGGTCCGCCGCGGAGGATCATCGCATCGATTCCGTTTTTCCGGTAGAACCCCTTTTCGAAGGCCAAGTAGTAACCGGCGAATTGGGCCTGGGGAAGCCACTGCGGGATGAAGGAGACAGTCCGCAACGCTTCGCCCCGGGCCGGCAGTGCGGCCAGGACGATCAGGATCCCGATGGCCAATGGGGTAAGAATGAACCGTTTCACGCTCCGCCTCCAGAGTCATCAGAAGTTTTCTTGCATAGACCCCGGCAAAAGACAACGAAAATTTCGATGTTTCCCCTTCCACCTTCCCGAGTTTCAATCCCTTTTACCTCCCGATTAGGTTTTGACATCGGCCGGAAAATATGAGATGAGCTATATCGGTCTGCCGGGGCCTCCGGTTTCGGGTCGGGGCCGCCGGGGGATCTGTGCGGGCCGTTCATGAGGCTCAGGCTGATAAAGTGCTTGAAAGGGGGAGAAGATGGAGATCACGACGAGAAAAGAGGGAGGAGCCGTGGTGGTATCGGTCAAGGGCCGGATCGATGCCGTGACGGCGCCGGAGTTTGAAAAGGGGCTTCTGGCCCTGATGGCCGGGGGAGACTGCGTGTTGGTGCTCAATTTCAGCGGCCTCGAGTATATCAGCAGCGCGGGCCTGAGGAGCATCCTGGCAACGGCCAAGCAACTCAAGGCCAAAGAGGGCAAGATGCTCTTTTCCTCTCTCCAGGGTCCAGTGAAGGATGTCTTCAAGATCTCCGGTTTCGGCTCCATCTTCAAGATTTTCGATACGGAGGAAGAGGCCCTCCGTCAGGTCTGAATGTCAGGACAACCTGCAGACATCCGGCTTCCCGCCCGGCTGGAATCCCTGCACCCGCTCATGGGGTTCGTCGCGGACTATGCGGCGGGGCTGGGGATCTCTCAGGCGCGGATCCGGG
>CAYOGU010000444.1:0-2295 GCA_964403345.1 uncultured Syntrophus sp.
ATGGGTCTTTGCCATGTGAACACCTCCTTCTCAAATCATAGGGTGTCCACGAAAACGGGTCAACTCCAAGACCCTATGCAATACGTTACTCAACATTGAGGCCCTTCCGGAAACTGGCCAGGACTCGTCATTACAATGGCATTCCGATCTTCTTCATTAAGAGCACTGCTCACTCTTTGGAAGAGGCGGGAATCTGGATGTTCAGGGCTTTAATCTTACGGAAGAGGGTCGTTTTGTGGATGCCGAGGGCCTTGGCCGTCTTGACACGGTTCCACTGATGCCGGCGCAGCATGTTCGTGATAAAGACGGCCTCCAGGCCCCTCATGCTCGTGGTCTCGTTTCTGTCGGAAGGTTCCAGACCCTTGGAGAAGCAAATGTTTTCCGGCAGGTGGTGCAACTCGATCAGCCCGGATTTGCAGAGGATGAAAGCGTGCTCGATGATGTTCTGGAGTTCCCGGACATTTCCGGGATAACTGTAGGAAACCAAGCATGCCAGGGCCTCGACGGACAATCCGGCGATCTCCTTCTTCTGTAGCACGTTGAAATGCTGGACGAAGTGATCGGCCAAGAGAGGGATGTCCTCCAGCCTGTCGCGCAAAGGCGGCAGCTCCAGCCGGATCACGTTGATGCGGTAGTATAGGTCCTCGCGGAATTTTCCCTCCCGGACCAGATCCTGCAGACGCCGGTTGGTCGCGGCGATGACCCGGACATCGGAGGAGACGCTCTCCACCGACCCCAAGGGTTCGTAGGTCTTCTCCTGGAGCACCCTGAGCAGCCGGACCTGAAGGGCCGACGAGATGTCCCCCACTTCGTCGAGAAAGAGGGTCCCTCTCTCGGCAAGCCGGAAACGTCCCGGTTTGTCCTTCCGGGCATCCGTAAAGGCCCCTGCCTTGTAACCGAAAAGCTCCGATTCCAGCAAGGTATCCGGAAGTGCCCCGCAATTCACCGCTATGAAGGGCTGCTTTCTGCGAGGGCTCAGATGGTGGATGGCCCGGGCAAAGAGCTCCTTGCCGGTGCCGCTCTCCCCCTCCAGAAGGACCGTGCTGGAGCTCTCGGCTACGTCAGGCAGGATGTCGAACAGCTGATGCATCCGGTGGTTTTTGGAGATGATGTCCTCGAAAGAGTACCGTTCTGCAATCGCCTTGCGGAGTTTCTCTTCGACGCTGATGTCGCGGAACGTCTCCACAGCCCCGACGATCCGTCCCTGTTCATCCTTAAGAAGAGCCGTGGAAATACTGATCGGAATCCTCCGCCCCGAGGCATCGACGATATGGACCGTGCGGTTCACAATGGATTTTCCCGATTGGATGGTCTTGCGGAGAACACAGCCCTGCTCGCAGACATCGGCCTTGAGGACATCCTTGCAGTGCTGGCCTATGGCTTCTTCACGACGGACTCCTGTAATCTGCTCCGCCGCCCTGTTGAAGGAGGTGACGCGCCAGTCATGATTGACCGTAAAGACCCCGTCAGCGATCGAGTCTAGAATGATGTCCTTCTCCATATGCCCGTCAGACTATCACAATCCCGTTCGAAAAACACCACACCTGCGACAAATCCGAACCGTCCCGCACAAGGGATAAAACCTTGCGGCATAAGAATTCCCAAGGGAGCGGCCCCGTTCCGCCTCACCTAAGTGTCGATAGGGACCTTAAGGGAACGGTAGAAAGTGTCGATGCTATAGATCGCGGCCAGGGGGTTGTTCCCAAGGAGGCGGTCCTTGACGGCGAAGACCGTGCAGGGGGCCTCGGCGTACTTCAGGAAGAGTGAATCGTGGCCCACGCAGAGGCCCATCATCACGTTGAATTCGGTCTTGGCATCGTTAAACAAAAACGCCTGGGCGATGGGGTTGCACATCGGCTCGAAGCCGCCGATCCTGATCTTCTGATCGTCCCGGATCCCGATCGTCTCCTTCGGCACCCGGCCGACCTTGCAGACCCCCGAGACGACCGTAAAGCCGTTCACGTCCATGATCTTCTCCACGACCTTCGCCTCCTGGCGAAGTCCCATGCAGAAGACCAGGCCGATCTTCCGGTACTTCATCTTCCGGGCGAACTCGACGATCTCGACGATCCGCGGCTTGAGGGGACGGGTCCTGGCATAGCCGAGTTCTCGGTCGGCGTACCCCTCCCCCTCCTGGATCGAAGCCTGTCTAGAGAATTCTTAGATCCCGGGCTTCTTCAGTTCCTCCAGGACCCTTTCGATCACCCCCGGCTGATTGGCCGTTGGGCAGAAGGGCGGGGCCTTCCCATCCACGTCCTGGCAGAGGCGTCCTGCCGCTTCAAAGGGGCAGCGGAC
>CAYOGU010000445.1:0-2261 GCA_964403345.1 uncultured Syntrophus sp.
GATAATCATGCTGATTGTGGGAATGGGGCTGGCGATCGGCGCCATGGACGATGCCGAGGCCAAATGTCCCCCCTGCGGACAAGTGGATATCTATTGTCTGAAGCTGGTCAACGGCCGTGTCGATTACAACAACTATCAAAGCCAGCTCCAGGGTACGTTCCCGGTGAATCGCTGCTCTGCCGGCTCGGATTTGACGGGCTGCAGTTGCTCTCCCTGCAAAAGGACGCAGGAATATGCCTCCGAGTGCACTTCGAGATTCGCAACGAACTGCGCCGGCAACTCTTGTGTGGCTTGCCCGAAGGGGATTACCGGCGGCCCGGCCGGCTGCACCGACGCCGACGGAACCAAATATTGAGCGTTGCAGCTCGAACAGGAAGATTCAACGTACCCCATCACCTGTGCCGACAGGGTGAATCAACAGTCATCCCGCGGCAACGTCGTTGTCACGGCCGCCCTTAGGTGGGCGGATCGTTGTTAAAAAAAATTGCGTGAGGAACAAAATGAGAAAAATGGAGGTGTTTGCAGTGAATAAAGTGATTCTGGGCGTTTTGATGTTATCCATCGCGATGGCGGGGCAGGCGTTTGCCGGAAACTTCAGCCAGAGTTGCAAGGACATCCACCTTGACGGCTCGCATCTGAAGGCGCAATGCAAGCGGGCACAGACGGGCGCCTATGGGGATACCTCAACGCTCAAGCTCAACGACTATATCGGCAGCAAGAACGGCGCATTGGTGTGGAACAGCAAAGATTTCAAGGAGCACTGCCAGAATTTTGAATTCCGGCAAGCGAGCTACTACAACGCGCTCTTGACGGCATATTGCAAAAACAATGCGGGTGAGTACGTGCATACGCAAATCAACCTGAACGAACGGATTTCAAACATCGACAGCCACCTGAAATACGACAATTGAAAGACCTTCGTTTTTCATTCCTTCCGGCGAACCTCGGGGACTCGGCCGGACCCTCAAAGTGACAGGAGGTCCCCATGGGCGCCTACGGGCGCTCATGGGACCCCCCTCCCGGTCAGCAGATAATCGGAGACATACCCGGCGAACTTTTAACCGAACTTCCCCCGGCAGTCCGGGGCGCCGCGCAATGGTTTCCGCTCGCGCCCTCAAGATCCATCCCACGACACAGGGCAAACTGAGTCACCACCGCCCGGCGATTGTATTTGACAGATCCTCCCCGGTGTGGAATAAGGATTCCCCGAAGGATTCCCCGTCAATAGGAATGGTCAAGATGCCGCCGGGACCCACCCCCGGCGCCTGGTTGCTGATTCGATATGGCCTTGCCCAAGCTCATCGTTTTCGACATGGACGGCGTCCTGATCGACGTGACCGGCTCCTATCGCGAGACGGTCCGCAGGTCCGCGTCCATCTTCTTCCTCGGGGCCGGGGGACGCGAATCCCTGCCCGATCCCCTCTTCCCCCTTCACGACCTCGCCAGGCTCAAAAGGACCGGCGGCCTGAACAACGACTGGGACCTGACCTGCCAGGTCGTCAGCCTGCTTTTCGCCCTGGTCGATGCCCCGCCGCACGGGAAACCGGCGGACCCCTATGCATGCCACCATGAGACGATCCGGGCCTGCGACGTCTCGCGGCTGGCCGCATACCTGAAGTCCTCAACCTCCCCGCTGATGGACCTCCATGAGCGGTTCGGCCGCAGGAAGGACCCCTTTGTCGCGGATTGCTATAACCTCCTCAAGCAGATCTTCCAGGAGGTCTATCTCGGCCCCGATCTCTTCCGGTCCACCTATCGCATGGAGCCGCGCTTCAGCAGCGGCGAAGGCCTGATCCAGCGGGAAACCCTGCTTGTCGACGAGGCCGTCCTGGCGGACCTGTCCCGGCGCCACATCCTGGCCATTGCCACGGGCAGGCCCGGCAGCGAAGCGGCCCAGCCCCTGGGGCGCTTCGGCCTGGACCGCTATTTTGGCCTGGTGCTCACCCTGGACGACTGCCTCTCGGAGGAGGAACGGATCTTCCGGGAAGAGGGCCGCCGGGTTTCCCTCGGCAAGCCCGACCCCTTCATGCTGGACGCGATCCCCAAAAGGATCGGGCAGGCTTTCGAGGGGGCCTTCTATCTGGGGGACATGCCCGACGACATGATGGCCGCCAAAAGGTCCCGGACCGGCTACAAGGGCGTCGGCGTGGCCCTTTCCCAGGTCGATTCTGAGGGGACCCTCGCGGAGGAGCTGACCGCCGCAGGGGCTGACCACATCATCCGCAGCTACCCGGAGCTCCGCCGGATCGTCGATCCGGACT
>CAYOGU010000446.1:0-2261 GCA_964403345.1 uncultured Syntrophus sp.
AGAGCTCGGTCGAGTTCATCATGAAGACCCCCGATTGATCGATCGCATCCCGGGGCCTTCCCCGCGGCCCCGGGGATGCGATTCCCCCACCCCACCCGCATCCGTGGGCGCCCGGTCCCATTTCAGGCGCCCATGGATGCGCGGCGTATCTTTTTCCTTGACAGGGCGGGATTTGTCGCGTAGGGGTGGTGCCTAATCTGAGATGCGAGAATATCCAACTGATCAAAAATCCCGGCAAGCAATCCGCAATTCTTCTTCGGTGCAAGGTATGCCTCGTCTTTCAGAAATTCAAGAGAGGTCTTTTTCCCTCTGCCGGGAAAGGGGCCGATAAAAAGGGGTTTTCAATGGCAAAAGGAACAGTGAAGTGGTTCAACGAACAGAAGGGTTTTGGTTTCATCACCGAAGATGGCGGCAAGGATGTTTTCGTGCATTTCTCTTCCATCAAGCAGGAAGGCTTCAAATCCCTCCAGGAAGGCGACCGGGTAACCTTCGATGTCACCCAGGGCCCCAAGGGCCCCCAGGCTTCCAATGTCATAAAGTCCTAACACGGACGCACCAGGGGCGGGGACGAACCGCCCCTCACACCTTTTGAGAAACCGGCATCCTTGCCGTACGGCAATCGGCGCCCCGCGGCCGGGGTCAATCGCCGGGGGCGGTCGCAACGGTATGAGTTAACGCCTTTCGGGCGTAAGGGGATGGTCCATGGCGAACAAGACACGACACACGTTCAAAAAAAACGAGCGCGAAAAAGACCGGCGCGCCAAACGCATGCAGAAGGAGGCCCGCAGGCTGGAGGCCAAGAAACTCAAGGCCGAGGCCGGCCCCTATACCGGTGAAGGCGACCCGGATATCGCCGGCATCGTGCCCGGCCCGCAGCCGCGCCTGGATGAAGAGGGATAAGAAAGAGTCCAGGAGTCAGAATTCAGTAGTCGGCATAGTGAATTCAAATGCCTCTGCGGGGATCAGGACCCGCTGCCGGGTAACGGCGCCTTTCTTCAGTCTCTTCTGTTCTGAGTTCCGTCTTCTGAATCCTGTCTCACTCTGTCTTCCTCTTCCGCCTCCTGATCTCTGACTTTCCGAGTCCTGACTCCTCTCCCACCCCACCCGCCGGCCCGGCCTTCAGCAGCGCGCAGACCTGCAACGGATCGGTGAAGGCCCCATGGCGCTCAAGGTGCTCGCGGTACTCGACCAGTCTCGCCAGAACCCGCACGGCCTTGGCCGAGGTGGTGTAAGGGTGGGATGCGCCCTTGATGACCTGGGGGAATTCCATGAAGGTGGTCGATACGATCGGCTTCCGGTAGGTCTTCATGAAATGCGCCAGCAAAGCGGAGATCAAGTCGTCCAGGAGTTCGAGGATCTCCGGCAAGGCGTCGTCACCGCGGGAGGAAAGCCGTGCAGCTGATCTGACGATATCCGCCAGGGTCTGGCGGAGCTGGGACCCGGAAAACAGGATCTCGTTGAATCGCTCCAGGGTCTGGGTGTCCGTGCCCAAGAACTGTGCCGCCAGGGGCAGGACCGGGTCGGTCATGGCCCTGATCGCGGCGCGGTCTCCCGCCGACAGCGCCCCGGCGAAGACCTCGGCGAGCCCCTCCAGGTCCTCGAGACCTGAGAGCATCTCCGGGATGCGATGGATGAAAAGCTGCGTGCTCCTGGTCTTGTTCAGGATATCGCCGAACCCGGCCAGGCTGCCGAAGCCCATGAAGATCAGCGCGTCGATCTCGGAGAGCTCCAGGATGATCTTGGGTGCCAGGTAATAGCCGATGAAATTGCGGTCGCCGGCCGGATCGACCGGGTTGCCGTGACTCCAGCGCGGCGGAAAGATGGCGCTGAGCGCCTCGATGGTCGCCGGGGGGAGCTCCGGCACCTCCAGTCCCTCGCGGGCGCAGTCCTCGGTGCAGATCACGCCGTAACTGCCGCCGCCCGTGATGATGCCGACATTGCGGCCCTTGGGCAGGGGCTGCGTCAGGAAACCGATGGCCGCATCGAGGAGCTCCTCGGGCGATTCCACGCGCAGGACGCCCGCCTTTTTCATGGCCTTGTCGAAGATCTCGTCGCTGCCGGCCAGCGAACCGGAATGTGACCGGATGGCCTTGGCCACGGCCTCGGAACGCCCGGGCTTGTAGACGATCACCGGCTTGTGCAGCGTCACCGTGGCCACCTTTTCCAGGAAGCGTTGCCCGTCCGCCAGGCCTTCGATATAGGCCAGGATGACGTTGACGCCGTCATCGGCCCCGAAGTATTCGATATAGTCCTCGAGCTGG
>CAYOGU010000447.1:0-2259 GCA_964403345.1 uncultured Syntrophus sp.
GTGGGTGGCCAACCCACGGGAGGTGCGCAAGGTGGCGGAAAAGGTGCTGGAGCGGCTCTTCACGTAGCAGATTCGGAAGACTCACCCGAAATTGACCCTCCTGGAGGGGGAGAAGGTGGACGGCATCTTCCGGCGCGTCTCAGCAAGTTCCCTGAAGGCCCCGCTGAAGAAGGTGCTGCGCGAGGTCGGCAGTGAACTGGACGTGCCGGCAGTCGTCGTCGGGCACCTCTACCGCTTCCGCGAAAGAAAGGGGGTCGCCTATACGGTGGAACAGCCGGCGTCGGTCGCCTTCGATCTCCACATGGTCCGGGTCAGCGACGGGGTCATCGTGTGGAGGGGGCAGTTCGACAAGACGCAGGGGTCCCTGATGGAAAACCTCCTTCAGATCGCCGCTTTTGTCCGGGAAAAGGGGAGGTGGGTCACGGCTGAGGAACTGGCGGAAGAGGGGATGGAGGAGGTCCTCCAGACTTTTCCCATCCTGCCGTAACGGTTGATAGACTTCGGTCCAGATAAATTCCCTTCGGAATTTCCGTGAGAACGGAGATTCCTTTATTTTTTCACGGAGGCGGTTTTCGCGGGCCTTGACCGCTTTGTTCCGGGAGCGTTATGCTGATCATCCCAGCCATTGACCTGAAAGAGGGCCGGTGCGTGCGCCTCAGTCAGGGGGACTTCGGGCGATCGACCGTCTATGGGGAAGACCCCGTTGCGATGGCCTCCCTCTGGAAGGCCAGGGGAGCCGAACGCCTGCATGTGGTCGATCTCGACGGCTCCCTCGCCGGCCTCCCCCGCCATACCGCCGTCATCCGGGCTATTGTGGAGGAGACGGGGCTGCCCCTTCAGGTGGGCGGCGGCATCCGGGAGATGAAGACCGTGGAGGCCTATCTCGGGTTGGGGGCCCGGTGGGTGATCGTGGGTACGGCCGCGCTCAGGGATCCGGCTTTTGTCCGGGAGGCCTGCCGGGAATTTCCTGGGCAGGTGATCCTGGGTATTGATGCCACTGGGGGGCGGGTGGCCATCCAGGGGTGGACCGAAAAGACGACCCAGACCGCGGTGGAACTGGCACAGCGATTTGCGGACAGCGGCCCTGCCGCCCTGGTCTACACGGACATTGCCAGGGACGGCATGGAAACGGGGGTCAACGTTGAGGGCACCGCCGAACTGGCCCAGGCGGCAGGGCTTCCGGTGATCGCCTCGGGCGGGGTATCGGGAATTGGAGATATCCGAAAACTGATGGCCGCCGAGGATCGAGGGATCTTCGGCGTCATCACGGGGAAGGCCCTCTACACCGGGGCTCTTTCCCTTGAGGAGGCGATAGCGGCCGCAAAAGGCGGCCGGTAAAGGAGGACAGGGGCATGGACGGGTGCATTTTCTGCAAGATCGCGGCGGGCGAGATTCCCTGCCGGAAGGTTTACGAAGACGAGAGGGTCCTGGCCTTTGAAGACATCCATCCCATGGCCCCGATCCACGTCATCATCATCCCCAAGGGCCATGTGGCCACCTTGATGGATGTCGGTACGGACCGGATGGCGGATCTCCAGGCCATGATGGCCGCGGCCCAGGAGGTGGCCCGCCTCAAAGGGGTGGACCAGCGGGGGTTCCGCGTGGTGATCAACTGCAACCCGGAGGGCGGACAGGTGGTTTTCCATCTCCACATGCACTTTCTGGGCGGGTTGAAGCTCAAAGACGCCCTGGCCTGAAAAGGTCGAGGTCCATTGACAAGGGGCAAATAAGGTCTAACTTAACCAACGGGGGGATCGCAAGTCATGGGATTCAAGGAAAGGGTGGATCAGGAGACGGTCCAAGCGGCCAAGTCCAAGGACAAGATCAGACTGTCGGCCCTGCGAATGCTCAAGAACGGACTTCACAACCGGGAGATCGATCTGAAACGCGAACTCAGCGAAACGGAATTTCTCCAGCTTCTCTCCTCCATGGTCAAACAGCGCAAGGATTCGATCGAACAGTTCGAAAAAGGGGGAAGGGCCGACCTCGTGGAGAAGGAGAAGGCGGAACTCAAGGTCATCGAGGAGTTCCTGCCCGCCCAGCTCTCGGAAGGGGACATCGACAACCTGATCCGGGAGACCATCCGCGAGACCGGGGCGTCTGGTGCCCGGGACATGGGGAAGGTCATGAAGGTCCTGATGCCGAAGCTGACTGGCAAGGCGGACGGCAAGGCCGTCGGCGAAAAGGTCAAGGCCCTCCTGTCCGCATAGGGGGAAGGGAATTTGAAGGGGTCCATTCCCGATGACAAGATCGAGGAGA
>CAYOGU010000448.1:0-2252 GCA_964403345.1 uncultured Syntrophus sp.
CGACTGGCGGCCCATCGTCGCCATCGAGAGGTCCAGCCAGAAGCCTCCGGCCCCCGCCACGTCCATGAAGGTCCCGTAGACGACGAAGAGCATCACGAAGGAGGCGCTGACAGAAAGGGGCACACCGAAGATCCCTTCGAGGGTCATGTACATGTGGCCGACGATCCGATCGAGGTCGTACCCCTTGTGGGAAATGATGTCCGGGAAATAATTGCCGTACAGCGTGTAGATCAGGAAGCCGATCACGACCAGGGTGAAGGTGTTGTCCACGGTACGGCGGGAAATCTCCAGAAGGAGCAGGACCGCCATGATGCCGAAAACCATGTCGTAGCGCTCCGGGAGCGTGGAGCGGCGGATGAACTGGTCCATGTCGGTGAAAACGTAGGCGATGGCGGCCACCCCCAGGATGGCCAGGAGCAGGTCTACCCCCAGCGCCCAGCGACCGGCCTTGGGACGGACCGGGTAGACGATGAGTGCCAGGGCGTAGATGAAGGCCATGTGGACCATGCGGAAGGCGTAAGTCTCGACCGGCCAGATCGCCCCGTAGACGGACCAGCCGACGAATCCGACGTACAACGCACCCACCGCCAGGGCGGCCTTCCCCTGAAATTCCCGCATTCTCGCCTCCGTCTTCGGCTTACAGCGCCTGGGTCAATAAGAAAACAACTGCAGTAGGACTTCCCCGCATTCAGAACAGCCGAGGCAGCCAGAAAGAGTATGCTTATTTCGATCAGAGTCCCTTGTAGCCGGCCCTCTGCAACAGGCGGCCCGGAATAAAACGGATCTTTCAATCAGGGTTCTCTTGCGTGGGGTCACTATAGAGGAAATGGTCCTTCTGTCAAGTGAAAAAACGGCCAAATCGGCATCAGCGACCAAGTTCCTCGTCCCGGTTCGGTTGAAGATCGGTGGATCGACGTTCGAGGGCACAAGGGTCCGATTTCCGGCGGACGCCCCGCCAAATTTCACCCGTCCCCGGGAACCGATTCCCGGGGACGGGTGAAAGCTATTTCCTGAACAGATTCAGATATCGGCCGTATCCCTCCTTCTCCAGATCCTCCCTGGGGATGAACCGCAGGGCAGCCGAATTCATGCAGTACCTCAGGCCCGTCGGGGGCGGGCCGTCGGGAAAGACATGCCCCAGATGGGAGTCGGCATGCCGGCTCCGGACCTCGATGCGCGTCATGAAGAAACTGTCGTCCTGCCTCTCCACGATGTTGCCCTCCTCCAGAGGCTTGGTAAAACTGGGCCATCCCGTTCCGGAATCGTACTTGTCCAGCGAACTGAAGAGGGGCTCGCCGGAAACGACGTCCACGTAGATCCCCTCCCGCTTGTTGTCCCAGTACTCGTTCTGGAAGGGCGGTTCCGTTCCTTCCTGCTGGGTCACCTCGTACTGCAGCGGCGACAAGCGCTTCTTCAGGGTCGCGCTGTCCGGTTTGGTGAAGCCCTCCGCCGGACCGGCCGGTCCGGCCTTCCGAGCGCCAGCCCCCTTCCCCCACACCCTCTCCAGGAACTGATCCCGCCCCGATCCGTACCGGTAGTAACGGTATTGGAGGGGGTTCTTCCTGTAGTAGTCTTGGTGGTAATCCTCCGCGTTGTAAAATTTGACGAAGGGGAGGATCTCGGTCACGATCGGTTTGTCGAACCGTCCCGATTTCCCCAGGGCCTCCTTGGAGGCCTCGGCGAGGCGCTTCTGGACATCGTCGTGATAGAAGATCGCGCCGCGGTAGTAGGGCCCCCTGTCTGCGAACTGCCCCCCGGCGTCGGTGGGATCGATATGCCGCCACAGGACATCCAGGAGTTGTTCGTAGGTTACCTTGTCCGGGTCAAAGAAGACCTGGATAGCCTCGACATACCCCATCTGGGCGTATGTCTCGTAAGTGGGGTTGTCGCCCTTGCCCCCTGTATAGCCGGATACGACCTTCAGGACGCCGGGCACCTTCTCGAAATCGGATTCCACGCACCAGAAACACCCCCCCGCGAAGGTGGCGACCGCCGTTGTTGTCTTCGTCTCCTTCATTTTCTTCACCTCCTGACGTGCGCCGTCGGCCACGCCAAAACCCCATATCCACAACAGGACCAGCATGATGATCCCTGCTTTTTTCATAATCCCTCCTTGTCTCCCCCCCTCCCGGTGGCCGCCGCGCCCGAACCCGGACCGGTCCCCGGAATCCACGCCGCCCGTGGGAGGTTTCGGGATCCTGCCCTCGACGGCGGCGACACTGAACTCTGCATGTCACCCCAGTGACCCTCGC
>CAYOGU010000449.1:0-2238 GCA_964403345.1 uncultured Syntrophus sp.
GAGGACGGGGGTGGCGAAGAGGTTGTCCACCGGGATGTTGAAGAAGCCCTGGATCTGGCCGGCATGGAGATCCATGGCCAGGACGCGGTTCGCCCCCGCCTGGGTGATCAGGTCCGCGACGAGCTTGGCGGTGATCGGTGCGCGGGGGGCCACTTTTCTGTCCTGGCGGGCGTAGCCGTAGTAGGGGATGACGGCCGTGATCCGGTCGGCCGAGGACCTCCTGACCGCGTCGATCATGATGAGCAGCTCCATCAGGGTGATGTTGACCGGCGGACAGGTGGGCTGGATAATGAAGACATCCATGCCCCGGACGTTCTCGTTGATTTCGACCCGGGTCTCTCCGTCGCTGAAGGCGGTCACATGCGCCTTCCCGAGGGCGACGCCGAGGTTCTCGGCGATCTTCTCGGCGAGCACGACATTGGCGTTTCCGGAAAACACTCTTATTCGTTCAAGCATCGGCCATCCTTCGATTTCATATTTCCCATGTGGCTGGGGCGGGAGGATTCGAACCTCCGAATGCAGGATCCAAATTCCTGTGTCTTACCGCTTGACGACGCCCCAGTTCGGGTTCCATCGGCTGAGTGATTCGTAATCTTCCCGCAGAGGGCCTTGGCCTTTGGCGCGGCATGACCTACAGGGAGTCGGCCCTGAATACCGACCATCGGTTCTCCCGCCTCAGGACCGTTTCCGCCCTGACCGCGGATGCTTCATCGGTAAAAATGCCGAACACGGTCGGTCCGCTACCCGACATCAGGGCGCCGCTGGCGCCGTTATCCAGCAAAATGGCCTTGAGTTGATCCAGAACGGGATGAAGCCTCAACGTGACCTCCTCCAGATCGTTGTGGAGGCCCCGGATCAAATCGTCCTCAGTGTAAAATCGGGGAATGCTATAATTTATTGGCCCGTTTGTCAATCCTAAATTGAGCGACTGATAGACCATTTTCGTGGAGATTTCAAAGCCCGGATTGACCAGAACGAACCGGAGGGGGGGGAGGGGAGGGGTTTCCAGGAAGCGATCGCCGATCCCGGAGGCCCAGGCCGTTTTCCCATGGATGAAGAAAGGCACGTCTGCGCCGAGGCGGGCCCCCATCCCCGTCAACTCGTCGTGGGTGAGGGGGGTTCCGTGCATCTCGTTGAGGGCCATCAGGGTGGTGGCGGCGTTGGAACTGCCCCCGCCCAGGCCGGCGGCGATGGGGATCCTTTTCCGGACGGTGATCTCGACCGATGCCTCGGAGGGAACGCGGGAGAAAAAGGCCTCGGCCGCCCGGAAGACGATGTTGCCCTTGTCCTCCGGCAGCGGGGTCCCGGGACACCGGACCACGAGGGGGCCATCCTTCCGGGCGAAGGTCATCTCGTCGCACAGGTCGATCCGCTGCATCAGGGTCAGGATGTCGTGATAGCCGTCGGCCCTCCTGCGGAGAACCTTCAGGTAGAGGTTGACCTTGGCCGGCGAAGCCTTCCGGATCATGACTTCGACTTTTCCTTGACGAATCTCATCCGGAGTTCGTAGAGGATCCCGTCGAGGAGCTCCTTTTCCTGGGGATCGAGATTCCCCTCCGTTTTCGCCTTGAGAAGGCTCAGGATGTCGATGGTCTGCTTGGCTGCGGGGAGATTCCGATGGGTCTCTCCTGAGTGGGGATCGGGGATGTCCCCGAAGTGGTACATGGCCGTCGTGCTGAGTGAGAAGATGAAACTGGCGAAATTGACCTCGGGCAGGGGGGCCTCTTCCTCGCCGGCCGGCGCATCAGCCGCGGGCCGGACCTGGGCCTGCTTCGCCTCCGCCTTGGCCGCCTCGGGCTGGGGAGGTGCCTGCTCGCTGCGGACATCCCCTGCTTCATCGAAATGACGGCGGTCCTTGATCACGAACCCCTTTTCCTTCTTTTCCTCTTCCATAGGACCTCCTCGGAGGGTCTCAATCCCTCCGCCCCTCGGGGGAGGGGCGGGGGTTATGCGCTTGACATCGGCTTCCAGTCTAGACCGGCCTCATGCTCCTCAATCGGGCGATCCGCTCCTCGATGGGCGGATGGGTGCTGAAGAGGTTCATCAACGACCGCCCCGTGAGGGGGTTGACGATGAACATATGGGCCGTGGAGGGGTTGGCCTCCATGGGGACGGCCTGCGAGGCCCGGGAGAGTTTCTCAAGGGCGCCGGCAAGGCCGTAGGGCTTGCCGGAGATCCTCGCGCCGCCGTCGTCGGCCATGTATTCCCGGGAGCGGGAGATGGCCATCTGGATGATCG